>NZ_JBSHDN010000010.1:0-32886 GCF_053616335.1 Nocardiopsis sp. NPDC055824 | reverse complement strand
GGACCGGTCACCGCGCGCGCTCCCGGCACGTCCGCCGCACGGGGCACGAAGGGGTCCCCCGTTCTCTGGCCGGGATCCAGGTGCACACGGCTCTTCAGGACGTTCATCCAAGCTCGGTACACATGCCGGGCCTCCCTCGTGCCGGCCCAGTCAGTCAGGATGAAATCGTAGGCCTTGTCCGCCGACGGCATGCCCGGCTTCCCCCATGTGAACGCGAGCATCTCGAACTCCTCCCTGCGTTTCTCGATGCCTGAGCGATAGAGCCCGTACACCGCCTCCGCGTCCCCGACCACATCGGCGCTCAGGGCCTCGGCCTCGGCTGCCGACAGGGGGCTCTGATTCCGCACGGCCTCCAGGAATCTCGTGGCAGAGTCCCGGACCCGCTCGATCTCGACTTGCGCCAGTCGAAGATCGACCTCGATCCCCGACAGCCGCCTCCTGATGACCTCGTGGAGGGGGGTGGCCTCCCGCGGTAACAGCGAGTTCTGCACTCTCGTCCAGAGACTGATGTCCGCCATGGTCCTTCTCCTCGTTCTCGCCGATCAGGTCGGGCGCGTCGGTCGCCGACTCCTGTTCATGCGCCCCGGGGCGCGTCGTACCTCGCACGGGCCCCGGTGGTGATCAGCTCCTCGGCGTCCTTGATCGCCGCGGTGACCAGCCTGGCCCTGTCGGTCCTGTACCAGGGGCGCATGCGCAGGATCGTGGGCCGGGCGGCCGTGGCGAAGAGCAGGCACTCGCCCTTGTCGATCTGGCGGATGTCGGACCCCTGCATGATCTCCTGCCTGCGGAGCTGCACGGAGTGGTTGCCCTTGCCCTCCCCGTAGCTGAACGACGTGGTGGACACGTCGTGCTGGCCGATCAGTTTGGACAGGGCGTCCACGATCTTGTGGTCGTCGAGGCCGGCGCCGAACACCTTCACCGTGGCCGCGGACCACATCGCCTCCATGCCGTTCTCGGTCCAGACGCGCACGCCCTGCCGGTAGCTCTGGAGGATGGTGACCGGGACGATGCCGCGGGACCCCAGGTGGGAGTACATGTCGGGGAGGTCCGCGATCTTGCAGATGTTCGCGGCCTCGTCCAGGACGGCCACCAGGGGCGGGTCGAGCCGCCCGCCCTGCGCCTCGGAGGCCTCCTCCCCCGCCAGGAAGATCGCGTCGGTCAGGGCCGCGATGAGCGGCGCGGAGGCAGCGCGTGACTTGCTGAGGAGATGGAGCGTCTGCTTGCTGGTGACGAACGACCGCGGCTCGAACTCGGGGAGCGGCCGGTCCCCCGGAGGGGTCACCCACTCCATGATCCGGGGGTCGTCGAGGCAGCGCGCGGCCGTGCGGGCCGTGGTGTAGATGCCGTCACGGGTCTCCGCGACGATGTTCTGGGTCTCGCGCAGGGCCTCGGCGTAGGCGGTGAAGCCGTGCTCGAAGAGGACGTCCACCGGCTGCGGGAGCTTGGTGTCGTGCAGCCACTCCCCGACCGTGGACAGCGACCTGCCCGAGAGCGCGGCGGCGAGGATGAGCTGGGAGAGGAGCGCGCGGGCCGCGGGGCCCCACATGTCCTTCTTCGAGTCGTCGTCGATGGTGAGGACGAAGTGCCCGGCGAGGCGGTAGGCCTCCTCGACGCCGCGGACGTCGGTGAGGGGGTTCCACCAGAACTCCTGGCCCTGGTGGGTGACCTGCTGGGGGTCGAACAGCCACACGCGCTCGCCGGTCGTGTGCTCGCGGATCCGCGCGGTGGCCGACCACACGTCGGCCTTGTTGCTCGTGGCCAGCGCCGGTCCGGGCGCGTCCAGGACGTAGGGGATGGCCATCGCGGTGGTCTTGCCCGCGCGGGGGGCCATGAAGGCCAGGACGGTGTCCTCCCACGACGCGAAGAGTCTGGCGCCCGTCCGGTTCCCGTCGCCGCGCATGTCGCCGATGGTGAGGCCCACGTCCGCGTCCTTGAGCCCCCTGCCCCTGCGTCCGGCCAGCGATGTCCTGCGCAGCCGCACCGCCTTGTCGGCGGCCTCGGGCCGGGCCAGCTCCGCGACCGTCTCGTTGTCCTTGTTGAGTGCGCCGATCGCGTCCGGCTGCCCGTACAGGGCGTTCCGGACACGGTGGAGGACCCACCAGAGGAGCGCCGCCGACAGCGCGGCGAAGACGCCGAACAGCAGGACGACGGGGAGGGTCGGCGTACCCGGCCAGACCGTGCCGGTGTCCCAGACGACCAGGGAGACGACCCACTCCATGCCGAACCCGCCGACGGTCCCGCCGGTCAGGGAGGCGACGATCCGCGCCGCCAGCCAGAAGAGGAAGAAGAGCCCCACCGTGCCCCAGAGGGCGATCAGTACCAGCAGGGGCGGCGCCCCCGCGGCGGCGGCCCCGCCCTTCACCTGGTACTTCGGGCGTTCACGTGACATGGTCGTCCTCACTCCCTCCGGATGGCCTGGTCCGTGTCGTACAGGGTGAGTTCGTCACGGGTGAGCGTCATCTGCACCGGGATGCCGAGCCGCTCGGCGCCGGTCTTGATCAGGTACTTGCCGCGTCCGGGGTGGCGTGCGCCCGGCTGCCAGGAGTCGGGGGAGGACCACGAGGCGACCAGTCCCTGTTCGGGGCCGGTCATCGGGGTGATCCGGTTGACCGAGGCCAGTTCGCGCGGAGGGAGCCCGGCGAGGACGGTGATCGCGGAGCGGTCCACGAACCCCCGGGCCTTGGCCCGGTCCTCCTCGGTGGCCAGGGCCTCCAGGTCGCCGAGGGAGTGCGTCACCATGACCGAAGCCATGCCCTTGGAGCGGTTGAGCCGGGTGAGGGAGTCGGCGAACTCCACCAGGCCGGGGGCCCCGCGCAGGGCCCGCCACAGCTCGTCCATCACGCCGATGTAGGACCGGCGACGGATGAGGCCGTGTTCGGCGAGCACGGCCGCGGCGTCGACCATCCCGAAGCCGTAGCTCCACGTGCACAGCATCGCCGCGGTCAGCAGCTTGTCGCCGGCGGCTCCCACACGGGAGATGTCGACGCTGATCCCCGGCGCCTCCATGTCGAGCGGGCTCGTGGTCTCGCCGTCGAAGACCCCGGCCAGGGAGCCGGTGCACAGCAGGCGCAGGGTGAAGACGAGGTCGTCGACGCGCTTGTCGTACTGGTCCCTGGTGTCGGCACGGGCGAACGACCGCAGGGACTCGGGCCCCTCCTCGACGACCTGGAGGACGTCGATGACGTTGGGCTGGCGCGTCCCGGCCAGCCGCTCGTCCAGGAGGTCGACCGCGGCGCCGAGGACGACCTCCTCGGCGTTGGCGATCCTGTCCTCGCGGACCAGCGTGCACAGGGCCATCAGCAGGGAGATGCGGCGGGAGCGCACCTCCCAGCGCAGCTTCTCCCGCTCCACCTCGGTGAGCCGGCCCATGACCCCGCCCAGGGGTCCCGCGTCGAGCGGGTTGATCCGGTCCAGCCCGCGCCCGATCCGCACGACCTGCCCGCCGAGGTGGCCGATCAGGTCGGTGTAGTCGGGCTTGGTGTCGCCGAGGATGATGGCCTGCGACCCGAAGGCCACCGCCCCGGTGACGAGGCGCTTGACGAACGTGGACTTGCCCGTACCCGGCTGTCCCAGCACGAAGCACCCGGGGTTGGTGATCAGCCCCGCGCGCAGCCAGGCCATCGGGTCGAGGCAGACGACCTCTCCCGACAGCAGGTCGCGTCCGATCGGGGTGCCGATCGAGGGCGGCTTGCTGCTGGTGACGAACGGGAACAGGCCGCACGCCTGGGCGGTGGTGGCCTGGTACTCGACCGCGTTGGGGATGTTCGGCGAGGCGCCGCCGCCCCGGTGCCGCCAGCCGAGCAGGGGGGCGATGACCTCCCTGTCCCTCTCCGCCGACCGGTCCGGCCGCTCCGCCTTCTCCTTCTGCTCCTGCCTCTGCTTGAGGCGTTTGCGCTCCGCCCGCTGCTGGCGGCGCTCCTCGCGCCGGCTCTGCCGGTCCACGATCGCCATCGGTGCCCCCTTCTAACCCATACCGCGTTGGACGAGGAACGGCGGGCACACGCCGAGGGGCAGGGTCGTGGCGAACGCGACGTCCTGGCTGCCCCAGGCCCTGCGCAGCCGGATCCGGGAGGTCTCGGCCGCCGACTCGGTGTGCGCGACGGCCTGCTTGAGCCTCTGCTCGTCGTCGACGGTGGCCGTCGTGTACAGGCTCACCTGCACCAGTCCGGCCCCGCGCGTCTCCTCCTGGGCCGCCTGCCGGGCGTAGGCGAGGTCCTGGCTGTCCCTCGCGCTCACCCGGTGGCGGACCCGCCAGGACAGCTCGCTCTTGTACTGGGCCGCCGAGTTCTGGCTCTCCAGCGCACGCGCCGCCGCGGCCGCCGGCCAGGGCCGGAACAGCAGCGTGGTCCGCTTGGCCCAGCGGGTCGGGGAGAGGAGCTCGGCGAGCACCGTGCTCGTGACGTGGGTCCTCGGCGCCTCCTGCCAGATCCAGGAGACACTGGTGCCGCTGTCGTGGGTGTAGCGGTCGTGGTGCGCCTCGGCCTCGACGGGGGTCGCGTCCGTCCAGTCGAGCGTCCCGATGTCCTCGGGCGTCGAGTGCAGCAGGGAGCTGAGGTCGTTGAGCGCCGTCGGGTCGTAGGCGGTGCGCACCATGGCGACGAGCTGCTCGGGCGTCGCTCGCCCCAGCACGGACACCCCCGTGGTGGCGAGGCTCGACTCGATCTGGTTGAGGTAGCCGCTGATCTCCACGGCCGCCTGCATGCGGTCCTTGGGGGCCACCGGGAACTTGCGGGGGTCGTAGGTGATGCTGATCCGCGTCTCGACCTGGGCGCTCACCGTGGGGGCGCTCAGCACGAGGTCGCGCATGATCTTGCGGGCCGCCGCCGGGGACTTCGGGTCGATGTCCGCCTCGACGTTGGTGCGCAGCGCGCTCCCGGGGTCGGGGCGCGACTCGACGGTGACCGTGACCCACTGGACCCACGGCATGTAGCCGAGGGAGGCCAGCCACTGGTGCCAGCTCGCCACCCAGGTGTCGACGTCGGCCGGCTCGGCGAGCCACACCGAGTTGGACGAGACCAGGACCGTCGCGGTCATGTGTCCCAGCCGCCGGTTCCAGGCGAGGCCGAACCGCCCTCCCTTGCCGTCCTCGCAGGAGAGCAGGGTGACGGGGGCGAGGATGCCGGGCAGCTGGAAGGCCCGCGGGTGCTCCACCATGACGCCCGCGCGGTAGCGGGTGTGCCCGAGCACCTTGGCCCACCACCACCGCAGGCGGGTGAGCAGGAAGCTCAGCAGCGACTCCCCCTGGACCGGCACCGCGGCGAACACGAAGGCCACCGCCATGACGGGCAGGAGGTAGAGGGCGAGGCCGGGCGCGAACATGCCCGCCAGCATCAGGACGATCAGGCCTCCGAGGAGGACGAGCGTCGCGGTGAGGCCGAGCCCGAACAGCCCGATGCTGCGCCGGCGGCGCCACCCTCCGTACGTGCGGACCACTTAGACCATCCTTCCGTCGGCTCCGTCGGCGAACTGCGCCCCGGACGCGCCTTCCGGCGACACCGCTCCGGCGCCGCCCGGGTACCCGCCGCCGGAGGCGCCGCCCGACACGGCTCCGGTGTCGGCCGCTCCAGCGCCCGCGGGGGCGTCCCCGACCGCGCCGGGGTCGGAGCCGCCGTCACCGCCCGCGCCCGACGCCACCGTCTGGCTGTACCCCTGCTCCGAACCGCTGACGGTCGTGGAGCTGACCGACTCCGTCGCGCCCGCGGCGGCCGCGGCCCCGCCGTCCTGCGCGCCGCCGCCCTCGGGACCGCCCATGGCGCCGTCCACGCTCGCGGTCCCGTCCGCGCCGCCCAGGGGGCCGCCCGCACCGGTGCCGAGCCCGCCCTGCGTGCCCATGGTGCCGGTGTCGACGGCGCCCGTGCCGGCCGCACTCGCCGCCACCGCCGAGGACCCGCCGCCGGCGGGCTGTCCTGCGCCGCCCTCGTCGAGGTTGCGCGCCACTCCGGCGGCGCGCTCGTTGGCTCCGGCTGCGGCGGCCTGGGCCCCGCCGTCGGCGGAGGGGGCGCTGCCCGCGGAAGGGGAACCGGACGCCGACGAGGGGGACGCGTCGGCACCGCTGCCGTTCCCTCCTCCGCCCCCGCCGCCCCCTCCGCCGATGGAGCTGATGCCGCCCGCCGCGAGGGCCATCATCCAGACGCTGCCCGAGCTCATGAGCTTCATCAGGACGGGGAGGGCGCCGGTGGCCATGAGCATGACCGCCGCCCCCAGGAGGTACCTGGACAGGCCGCCCTCGGCCTCGGGTTCGGTGGTCGCGATGAGGACGAGGCCGGACAGGTAGACCAACAGCAACAACGGTTTGTACAGGAGGCAGGCGAACAGCCAGCCGATGACCTTCGGAAAGATCTTCAGACCGGGGACCAGCGAACTCGCGGCGGCCAGCGGCAGAAGGCAGGAGAGCAGGTAGACGATCGACTTGAGCATCGCCAGGACGATCATCTGCGCGATGAGGCCGAGAGTCACCGCGAGGCTGATCAGATAGGTGACGGCCTCGCGCGCGGAGTCCTCGGTGAAACCGAGGTCGTTGCCGCCGACGCCCACCCGCATGATGCTCGGATAGACGGTCTTCGCCGCTTCGAGGAAATTGACCTGTTTTGTCCCGGGCGCGCCGTTCTCCAGAGGCGCGCGATAGGACCCGGTCTCCAGGATCATCTGGGTGAGGCCGCTGCTGAACCCCGACAGGACGTAGACGAAGAAGAGTCCGGCGAACGTGGTGATGATGACCGTCAGAAGGCCCCGGACCAGGTCCATCATGGGATCGAGCCGACGGGTCCAGAGCAGGCGGACGGCCGCCAGCAGGATGCCCAGCGTGGCCAGGAACAGGATCAGCGGGTTGAAGACGTTCTGGAGCTGCAGCACGCCCTGATCGACGACGAGCTGGTTGCTCCCGTACTCCCGCTGGAGGGGTGCCCCGCTTCCGCTGTTGATCAGCAGCGTGAACATCCGCTCGATGATGCCCTGAAGGCTTTCCGTGATCCAGTTCGCCGTTTCCTCGTTCTCCATTCAATCACCCCGATTCCCGGCTGTATTGCTAATCTTCATCCGGAGTGCTTCCCACCCCGGGGCAGAAATTGATTCTGATGCCGCCTCTTCCCTCGTTGGCCGCGGCCCACGCGGGGAATTCCTCACAGATGTACTGCCAGCGCCACGGCTCCACAGGCGGGGGATTCCTGCCGCCGGGGCGATATTTCTCCGGGAGATCGTCCGTGCCGTCCGCCAGGTTATCGCCCTTGCAGGCGTCGATTTCCTCGATCATGTCCCTGTTGAGCTGGGGGCAGTGGTACGCGGCCCAGGGCCAGCCACTCTCGGACATGAGGTCCCGGAGCTCCCGTTCCGGCGTACACGGAGACAAGGCGTGATTGGTGGGACCGCCCGCGTACATCGAATCCTGGAAACAGTACTCGTAGCAGTCCTCCTTGCCGTCGTACGTGCACCGCTCGTCGTCGCGTCCGGTCAGCGGCACGGTGTGGGAGAGCCGGTCCCACCCGTCGGCGCCGGGGCAGAGGACATTCCGGGTCTCGGGGTCCCGGAGGGCCCCGTCGCAACCGGCCGCCTCCCGCTCGATCTCGTCCTGCTCGGCCGCGACCCCCTGGAAGAGGGTCCCGAGGTCGTTCTCGGTCTCGTGGTAAGAGCCCTGGAGCAGCGTCCCGGCGAGGGATCCGGAGGCGATGAGCAGGACCACCCCGAGGACCACCCAGGGGAGTTCGGCCATGCCGCGCGCGGCGATCCAGGGGTCGCCGGTGAAGTTGGCGTGGATCATGCGCCCGCCGATGATGATGAGCGCGAGGACGCCGACCACGGCCCCGGCCCACGCGACGTAGCCCAGCACCTCGTTGCCGGTCTGCTGGAACTGCGCCATCGCCAGCGTTGTCTGCGCCGCGTCAGCGACGGGGATTCGCTCGTACGCCATTCCGCTCTGCCCCCCGACCTCTCACGATCCGGTTCACGACCCGACGAGTGTGGTGACCACGGAAACGGCGACCAGCATCAGCGAGACGCCCATGACGGTCCACAGCACTCCGCCGACACCGTCGGCCGCCACCTCGGAGCGGCCCAGCTTGCCGATGGCCATCTTCGCGGCCGAGTACAGGATGCCGATGACCCCGATCACGACGACGACGCCCTGGGCGATGTTGAGGAACCGCCCGATCGGGTCCCCGTCGGGGTCCTGCGTCCCCCCGACCCCCCAGTCCGGCATCCGCGGCCGGACGTCCCACGTCACCTCCGCGGGAAGGGCCGCGGCCAGGTGCGCCGCGTCCGCCGCCGCCGACAGGAGTTCCAGCGGCATCGTCAGCCGCCCGCGACGTCGGCGACCGCCAGGATGACCGGGATGGCGACGAGCATCAGGGAGATCCCCATGACCGTCCAGACCAGTCCGCCGACACCGTCGGCGGCGAGGTCGGAGCGGCCGAACTTGCCGATGGCCATCTTGCCGGCGGCGAAGAGGATGCCGATGATGCCGATCACGACGATGATGCCCTGGCCCCAGCTGAACACCTGCTGGATCGGATCGTGTCCGTCCTCGAAGGCGGGCAGGTCCGGGTTGGTGTCCCAGCCGAAGGCGCCGTCCATCGGGACGGCGGCCATGTGGGCGACCAGGTCGTTGGTGGCGTTCAGAACATCCATGCGTATCCAGTTCTCCTTACCCTGAGGCCTGGCGCGCCAGGGTCTCGGTCGCCGCTGCGAGGCACGCGTTCCTGATCTGCTCCAGGGCCCGCCGCGCCCTCGCGGGAAGTTTCACCCGGTCCGCCTCGACGGCGTCCACGTAGCGCAGGGCCGGGACGAACGGGAAGCGGACGAGGAGGCCGACCCGGTCGCGCACCAGGCCCAGGCGCGCCGCGGACTCCGCGGGCTCGGGCCCGGAGCCGTCCGCCGCGACCACCAGCGCGGCGGGCCGGAGGCCGTCGGCCTCCAGGACGTTGATGACCTCGGCGGCGCGGGCCGTCGAGGCGACGCTGTTCCGGGAGACCAGGACCAGGGGCCGTCCGAAGGCGCCGATACCGCCGCGGTCGGAGGAGTAGGCACCGAGGTCCCAGGGGGTGTTCAGCAGCACGCGCAGCGTGGTGGTGCCCGCTCCGCCGTGGCAGCCGAGCACGACGGCCTCCCCGGCCCAGTCGGGCAGGGGCGGGCCAGCCGGTTCGCCCTGGTCCGTGCCGCCGGCCTGTCGCCTCCCCATGTGGTCCCCCCGTCCGTGTCGTGAAGGCGCCGCCTCCCCGGCGGGGTCGGCGCTCCCCGCGCGGCCCGTGTTCCGGGACGCCGCGCCGGGCTGGGGCACCGGGGACCGGAGAGCGGTCGTCCGCCCTCGGATGCCTCCGGCAATCCCGCCGCACCGGGGGGTTTCGCATGACGACGCGAGAATGCGGTGACGCCGTCGAACCGGGTTCGGGGGCCGAACAGCAGGCTATATATACCGCACCGAATCGAATCCGATCAAGTGACCGTTTTCATTCCTACTACTTTGCGTGACCGGTCGGACATTGGAAACACTGGAAAGTGAACGAGGCCGATCTTCTTTCACGAACGCAAAAGAGCCGATCCACTCTTCTGAGTGATAAGCCTTGATCAATGCCATTGCTGCGCACCGCCGCCTCGGAGATCTCGACCTTTTTCCACGGGAGAACCCGCAGGTCTCCGGCCGAAACGTTATCGAATATCACCCTTCGTGACCCCCCTGTCGCACCAACCCCATTGCGCTCCCGGTGCGCTCCCTGTACGCATGGGTGCATCTGTCCGCCCTCACGACTGGTGGGTACCCATGATCAGAACAGCGTGGCCGTCATGAGCGACTTCGCCGGCGGCTCGCGGGAGAAGACGATCGTGTTCGGGATCCTCGCCGTCCTGGTCGTCGTCCTGGTCGTCCTCGCACAGCAGCTGCTCTCCGGTCAGGACGACGGGGAGGCCGCGTCCCCGGCGGAGGCGTCCGCCGGGTCCGGGGGGAACGGGGGCGGAGGAGAGCCCGTCGGCGACGTCATGGCGCTGATGCCGTACTCGGAGGCCGAACTGGAGGCCGCGGCGGAGACCGCCCGTGCCTTCGTCGCCGCCTACAGCGAGGTCGACCCCGGGGAGAGCGACGACGAGCGCCTCGCCCGCCTCTCCCCCCTGCTCTCCGAGGACTTCTTCGGCGCCGTCGAGGAGTTCGTCCTCAGCACGCCCAACAGCGGGGCCTCCCGGGGGACCCCGCGGCGCGTCACCGCGGAGGCGACGGCCACGGCGATCCGCAACGTCGGCTCCGGGTCGGTCATCGTCGAGGTGGAGGCGCGGTTCATGACGGAGACCGGCGACGACGGCGGGACCGAGCCGGCGTCGTACGCGGTCACCGTGGTACCCGGGGGCGAGGGCTGGGCGGTCTACGCCTTCCAGGACGCGGCGGTCGGGAACATCGCCGAGGAGGGCGCGTGACGGGCGCCTCCGGCGGCGCCGCCGGGGTCCTGTGGGCGCGGGCCCGCGCCTTCCTCCTCCCCCGGCGGGGACGCGGCGGGGACCGGGGCAGCGCGACCGCGCGCGTGGGCGGGGGCGTCACGGCGCTCGCGGTCATGGGGGGCATCGCCTACGCCGCCACCGTGTGCGGCCCGGCGGGCGGGGCCGCTCCGAGCAGCGCCGACGGGGGCGGCTCGTCGGGGGGCGTCGTCCAGGCGTCCGCGAACACGTCGAGCGAGACGATCAGCATCAGCGCGCACGGGGAGCCGGGTTCCTCGCAGAAGTCCGTCCGGGTCGACATCCCCGACAACGTCCTCCGTGCGCACCGCATGGCGGCCGAGGCCTACGGCCTGCCCTGGGAGCTCATGGCCGCGATCGGCGCGATCGAGACCCAGAACGGCCAGTACGTCTCGACGGACCCGAACTGGCACTCCGGCCTCCGGGAGGGTGAGCGCAACCCCTACGGCGCCGCCGGGATCGTCCAGTTCGGCGTCCAGGACCTGCGGACGGGACAGGTCGGCGGCCGGCTCGGCAGCGCGGGCAACTCGTGGGGCGGGAAGCCGAAGGAGTCGGTCGAGGACCGCCGCTTCCACTACGAGGTGGGCGAGATGCCGGGCAATCCGACCTACTTCGGCATCGACGGCAACGACGACGGCGTGGTCAACGTCTGGGATCCCTGGGACAACGTCACGTCGGGGGCCTTCCGGATCGCCTACTACGCCAACCAGGCGGAGGAGCGGGGGTCGGGTTCGGTCTGCGGGAGCGGGCGCTCGGACCTGAGCCCGATCGAGTGCACGGTCTACAAGCACAACCCCGCCCGGTGGTACGTCGCGCAGGTGCTGGAGGTGGCCGAGTACTACAGCGGCTCCGGCCTCGCCCCGACGTCCCCGTCCCTCGAACTCCAGCAGGCCTCCTCGACCTCGGGGCAGGGGCGGGACTGCGAGGAGCAGGGCGGCAGCGCGACGCAGGCCGCGTTCCTGGGCGACGTCGGCGAGGAGCACCGGACCGCCGTGGAGTTCGCCCGGCGACAGATCGGCAAGCCCTACGTGTGGGGCGCCCGGGGGCCCGACTCCTACGACTGCTCGGGACTCACCCAGGCCGCGTGGCGCGCGGCGGGGGTGACGATCCCCTGGGTGACGACGACGCAGTGGGACCCCGACAACGCCGAGTACCGAGGGGGGACGGCCCGGCGCGTTCTGGAGGGGGACCTGGACATCTCCGTCCTCCAGCCCGGCGACCTCCTCCTCTTCCACACCAGCCCGAGGTACGCGAGCCCGTCGCACGTCGGCATCTACTCCGGCGGAGGCCGCATGATCCACGCCGCGAACCCGAGCAAGCCGATCGAGGAGGTGTCGATCGACTCCGGGTACTACCGTTCCTCCTTCGTGGGGGCGGTCCGGATCAGCCCCGACTCCTCGGGCGGCGAGGACACGGCGCAGGTGTGACCGGACTCTTCCACGAACCACGAACCGACAGAGAGGATGATTCGCATGGTCGCACCCATCATCGCGGTCCTCGGGGGCACCGCGCTCCGCGCGGGAATCTCGAGGATCGCCGCCACCCGGGGCGGAACCTGGCTCGCTTCGAAGGGCTCGGCCTGGCTCGCCGCGCGAGGCGGCTGGACGGGGCTCGGCTGGGGCACCGCCAAGGGCGCGACCAAGCTAGCGGGAAAGGGCCTGTTCAACGGCGCCAAAGCCCTCGGCGGCCTGGCCATGAGCGCCGGCGGGGCCGTCCTGGCCGCCGCCGCCAACAACCCCACCGGGCTGCTGGGAGTGATCGCCGCGGCCGCCGAAGGCGCCGTCAGCGCGTCCCAGGCCTACGGGATGGGAGCCCCGAGCGTGGGGTTGCGGAAGACGGTCAAGGGTGGGCAGGCCTTACCCGCCTGACTCCGGCTCCCCCCGGACCGCTCGCGAAGCGGCCGGGGGGAGCGTTCCGCCCGATCAGTGCCCACTCATGCGGTTTCTCCGCGATCGCGCTATCTTCACGCCGGTGAGCGCCTGCCCCGAGTGCTCCCGCCCCGCCTCCCCGCCGCCGTGAACGGCGGTGGCGCTCCACCCCCAGCACTTCACGCGGAAAGACGCCCTCTCCATGAACACCCACGTCTCTCCCCCCTCGGACGCCCCCCTGTCCTCTGACGACGCGGTCATCCGCGCCGACGAGTTCGACGGCGTCGCCGCCTCCGTCGAGGCGGCGGTCCTGGGCAAGTCCGACGTCGTACGCCTGGCCCTGGTCGCGATGCTCACCCAGGGCCACATCCTGCTGGAGGACGTCCCCGGCACCGGAAAGACCACCCTGGCCCGCGCCATCGCCGCGAGTGCGGACGGCGTCTGGCGGCGCATCCAGTTCACCCCGGACCTCCTGCCCTCCGACATCAGCGGCGTCACGATCTTCCACCAGGGGACCCGCGAGTTCGAGTTCCGTCCCGGCCCCGTGTTCGCCAACGTCGTCATCGCCGACGAGATCAACCGGGCCTCGCCCAAGACCCAGTCGGCCCTGCTGGAGGTCATGGAGGAGCGGGCGGTCACCGTGGACGGCGTCCGGCACGGCGTCCCCTCGCCCTTCCTCGTCGTGGCGACGCAGAACCCCGTGGAGATGTCGGGCACGTACCGCCTGCCCGAGGCCCAGCTGGACCGGTTCCTGATGCGCCTCACCCTCGGCTACGCCGACCCGGCGTCCGAGCTCGCGATCATCCGGGGCGACCGGCTCGTCACGCCCGAGGACCTGGAGCCGACCGTCGACGCCGAGCGGATGGCCGCCATGCGGCGCGACGCCCGGCGGGTGTTCGTCCACGACTCCGTCTACGAGTACGTGCTCAGGGTCGCCCACGCCACACGAGACCACCCGGAGCTCAGCGTGGGCCTGTCGACCAGGTCGACGGTGGCCATGGCGAGGACGGCCCGGATGCTCGCGCTCGTCTCGGGCCGGCCCTTCGTGGAGCCCGAGGACGTCAAGCTCCTGGCCCAGCCGGTCTGGGCCCACCGCCTGGTGCTGTCCCCGGAGGCCTCGGTCGGCGGGCGCACCGGGGCCGACGTCCTGGACGGGATCCTCCGTGAGACCCCCGCGCCGTCCCCGGGCGCGGCCGGGGTCCCGGCGGTCCGCTGATGCCGACCGTCCGGGGGTGGCTCGTCGCCGGGGCGGGCCTGGTGCTCCTCACGGTGGGCGTGGTGTCCCAGTACCAGGAGCTGGCGCTGCTCGGCGGCGTGGCCGTGACCGCGGTCGCCGCGGCGTCGCTCGTGGTGGGGCGTCCGGCCGCCGTGGCGGTCCGGCGCTCGCTCCCCTCCCCGCGCACCTCGCCGGGGTCCGCCCTGCGCGTGCGCCTGGAGATGCGCAACCCCGGCCGGCGCTCCGTCGGCGTGGTCGAGCCCGTGCGCGGTCACGGGGGCGAGCGGCCGGTCCGGCTGCCGTCCCTGGGAGCGCGTGCCGCGGGCGGGGCCGAGTACCGCGTCCTGGCGGCCCGGCGCGGGGTGGTCTCCCTCGGCCCCCTCCGGGTCGGGCGCGCGGACCCGCTGGGGCTCGCCGCGGTGTACCGGGAGTCCGGCGGCGCCGACCGGGTGTGGGTCCATCCCCGGTGGGAGCGCCTGCGCACCGTCCCGGTCGGCCGGGTGGCCGACCCGGAGGGCACGGCCGACGGCGCCCCGGCTGGCGCGCAGACCTTCCACTCGCTGCGCGACTACGTGCCCGGCGACGACCTGCGGCTGGTCCACTGGCGCAGCTCCGCACGGCTGGACAAGCTCGTCGTGCGCGAGTACATCGACACCTCGCAGCCGCGCCTCCACGTCATCGTCGACGACCGGCCGACGGCCGGGGGCGAGGACCGGCTGGACGAGGTGGCGAGCGCGGCCGCCTCGGTACTGGCGACCGGGGTGCAGGCGTCGCTCCACTGCGAGGTGAGCCTGGTGAGCGGTCGGGGGCGCGACAGCACCGGAGGACTGCCCCCGCTGCTCGACCTCCTGGCCGAGGCGCGTCCGGCGCCGGACGCCGACCTCCCGCAGGCCCTCCGCCTGGCCCGGACCCGGCCCTCAGGGGACACGGCCGTCCTGGTGAGCGGTGCGCTCACCACCGCCGACCTGCGGTCCTTCGGAGAGCTCGGACACCACTACTCGGCCCTGGTCGCAGTGACCGTCGGCGCGGAGGACCGGCCGAGCGCCCCCGCTCCGGTCACCCTGCTCGCCGCCGGAGACGCGGCGGGGTTCGTCGAACGCTGGAACGAGACGTCATGGCCACGCTGACCCCGCCGCGCCCCCCGGAGACCGTGCCCGCCCCCGGGCGGGGGCCCGGTACTCCGCTCCGCGCCGTCCTGGCCCCCGTCGGGCTGGTCATGGCCGCCGCGGCGGGGGGAGTCGCCCTCGCGCCCGGTTACGCCGCCCCGGCGCCGGTCTACGCGGTGCTGCCGCTCTGCGCCCTGCTCTCCGTCGCCGTGACCCTGGCGGCGCGGGCCCGGCTGTCCCCGCTCGCCGGGATCCTCGTCGGCCTCCCCCTGCCCCTGGCTGGCGTGGTGGTGTGCGCGGCCCGGATACCCGGCCAGGGAACGGGCGTGCTGGGAGGGACGGTGGAGGCCCTCCTCCACTCCGGGGCGCGCATCCTGACGAGCGCGGCGCCCACCCCCCTGAACGCGGACACCCTGACGCTGCCGATCCTGGCCACGTGGCTCACCGGTGTGGCCTCGGTGCTGCTCTGGCAGGGGAGCCGGCCCGCGCTGGCCGTCCTCCCCGGCCTCCTGGCACTCGTCGGCGCCGTCGTCCTGAACGGCCCGGTGGCCCCGCCGGGGTTCCCCTCCATCGGCCTGGTCGCGGTCGCCGCGGTCCTGCTCATGGCGGCGTCCTCCGACGTCCGGACGGCCGCGCGGGCGCGCGCCGGGTCGGAGGACCTGCGGATCGAGGTCGACGCACCGGAGACACAGACCCTCGGGCGGCTCGGGCGGATCCTGGTGACCGCGGTCGCGGCGGCGCTGGCTGCCGCCGCCACGGTGTTCGGCGGCCCCGTCCTCCTCGCCTCCTGGGAGGCGGACCCGGGCGACCCGCGCGAGGCCGTGCGTCCGCCCCTCGCGCCGGAGGCCGCCCTCAACCCGCTCGGCTACCTCGCGGCCTGGGCCGCCGAACCGGACGACCCGCTGCTCACGGTGCGCTCCGAGGAACCGGTGGACCTGCGGTGGGTCGCCCTCGCGGAGTTCACCGGGACCACGTGGCTGCCCGAGGGCGGCTACCGCGCCGCCGGGGAGGTGCTCCCCGACCCGGTGCCGCCGCCCCCGCACGCCACCGGCGTCCGCGCGGAGATCTCCGTCGGCGACGACCTTCCGGGCGGCTGGGCGCCGGTGGTCGGGGTTCCGCGGCGGGTCGGGCTCCAGCCCCTGGGCTACGACGCCGTCTCGGGGACGGTGGTGAGCGCGGACGGCGGCATCGCGGGCGCCCGCTACGAGGTCGCCGGCGACGTGGCGGACTGGAGGGCGGCCGAACTCGCGGACGCGTCCGTTCCGGCCGACGCGGTCTTCGACCGCTACCGCGAGCTGCCCCCGGGGGCGCCGCCGGTCCTGAACGACGTGGCGGCGGCCGTCGCCGGGCAGGGGTCGCCGTACGAGCGCGCCGTCCTCCTCTCCGAGTACCTGCGGGAGTCCCACTACTTCTCGGCGGAAACCCCCGGCGGCCACGGCTACGCCAACGTCGCGGACATGCTGGCCCCGCCGGGGCAGCAGGGCGGCGGCGGGACCTCCGAGCAGTTCGCGAGCGCCTTCGCCATGCTCGCCCGTGCGGCGGGCCTGCCGAGCCGCGTCGTCGTGGGGTTCGGCTCCGGCCACGACGGGGGCGACGGCGTGCGCACGGTGCGGACCGGCGACGCGCTGGCATGGGGCGAGGTGTACTTCAACGGAGCCGGGTGGGTGCCGTTCTCCGTCACTCCCGGGGAGGAAGGGGAGGACGAGGCCGAGGAGACGTCCTCCGCCGCCGCCGAGGCGCAGACCCCCGAGGACGGCGACGAGGCGAACAGCCTGGAGGACGACGCCGCTCCTTCCCCGCCGAACCGCGAGTCGACGCCGCTGTGGCCGTTCCTGACTGTCGGCGGCGTGCTTCTCGCCGCGGTGGGCGCGGTGCCCGCGCTGCGGCTGGCGCG
The DNA here is from genome assembly GCF_053616335.1 of Nocardiopsis sp. NPDC055824. Classification (NCBI taxonomy): domain Bacteria; kingdom Bacillati; phylum Actinomycetota; class Actinomycetes; order Streptosporangiales; family Nocardiopsidaceae; genus Nocardiopsis; species Nocardiopsis sp. NPDC055824. The sequence continues at coordinate 16,374 of NZ_JBSHDN010000010.1, read as the reverse complement.
GAGCCGGTGGCGGCTGAGGCCGGGGGTACCCGAGCGTCGTGTGCTGGGCGCCTGGCGGGAACTGCGCGACCACCTGCGCCAGCGCGCGGACGCGCCGAAGCCGGGGGACACCGTGGGCGACACCGTGGCGCTCGTCCAGGGCCTCCTGCCCGAGGAGGGCCGGGAGTGGGCGCGGATCGACCTGCGGCGCCTCGGCGGGGCGGTCAACCGGGTCGGCTTCGCCCCGGGCTCCGGGGTGTCCGAGACGGAAGCGGCGCACATCGCCGACGGGGTCCGCCGGCAGTCCCGGGCCCTGCGGCGCACGCTCGGCCGCGGCAGGCGGCTGGCCTGGTGGTTCGATCCCCGTCCCCTGTTCTGGCGGGCGCCGTGACGCCCGCCTCCGACCGTCACCCGCCGCACGGCGGGGAAGGGGCGTTCCATGAGTAGCACCGGGTCCGCGAGCGACACGGGGACCGGCGGCAGCCTCGTCCCGGGGTTCCACTCCCTGGAGGTGCTGCACCGCGGCACCGCCTCGACCGTCTACCGGGCCGTGCCGGACGACGGCGGCGACCCGGTCGCCGTCAAGGTCCTGCGCGGCCCGGACGGCGGGGCCGAGTCCGAGCGCCTGCGCCGGATGTCGGACGTGCCCGGTGCGGTGCGGGTCGTCGGCCACGGCTCGACCACGTCGGGCCGCCCTTTCGTGGCCATGGCGCACCACGCGGGCAGGGACTACGGGCGCGTCCTGCGGGACCGCCACCCGCTGCCGGTGGAGGAGGTCGTGCGCGTCGGCCTGGACGTGGCCGGCGCGCTGGCGGGGGTGCACGCCCTGGGTCTGCTCCACCACGCCGTGGAGCCCTCCAACATCCTGGTGGGAGCGGAGGGGGCGGTGCTCGCGGACGCGGGCGCGTTGCTGCCGGAGGGCGTCCTGCCCCCGTCGGCGGGGCCGCGTACCGACGCTCTGCTGCACGCCCCGCCGGAGGCGGTCCGGGGCGAGTCGCCGAGCGCCGCCTCCGACGTCTACCGCCTGGCCGCCACACTGTGGGAGCTGCTGGCGGGGCGTCCTCCGTTCGGCGGCGAGGCGGAGGCTTCCGCCGACCCCTTCGGCTACCGGGAACGCGTGCTCGGCGGCGGAGCGCCCGGGCCGCCGCGTCCCGGCCTGCCCGCTCCGCTGGTCGCGGCGCTCGCGCGGGCGCTCGACGGGGATCCCGGGGTCCGCTTCGCCGACGCGGAGGGCTTCGCCGCAGCCCTGGCCTCGGTGGACCGCGAGGAGGGGACCGCGTCCGCCGCCGCGGCTTCGGCGAGCGGTGACGCCACCGTTGCGGCCGACACGGACCCCGCGCTGCCCCCTGTACCCCGCGGGCCGGAGGGGCCGGACCCGTCGGCGGCCGGGGACCTGACACGGCCCGGGGAGACGGCAGGAGCCGAGCCGGTGGCAGCGCGGGACGCGCCCGGCGCGCCCGCCACAGCCGGCGGATCCACCGCACCCCCCGAGGACCGGACGCGGGAGGTCGATCCTCCGACGCCGCCCGCACAGGCTCCGGGCAACCCGGTCGCCGCTCGGGAGGACGGCGCGCCTCCGGCGGACCCGGTGCGCGCCCACGACCCCGTCCCCCACCACCCGCGGGGCGGCGGGGCCGCCGGGTCTCGCTCCGGCGGATCGGAGCCGGGAGGAATCGCGGACGCCTCACCCGATGCGCCCCCGGTCGACGCCGGGGACCCCTGGCGGGGGCTGGTGGAGTGGGATCCGCCCCGGACCGCCTCCGCGCCTCCCGCACCGGCTACGACGTCGCTCCCGCCCCCGCCGCCCGCTCCGGCGTTCGGCGCGGGCACGCCCTACCCGACCCCCGCCGGGCACGAGGCGCACCGCCCGGCCTCCGCCGAACGCGCTCCGTACCGGTCCGCCCCCAGCCGACAGGCGCCGGTCCGCGGGTCCGTGCCCCCGCCGCACGCCGACGACGCCGAGGAGGCGCGCTCGCGACGGCTCCGCCTGGTGCAGGTGATCGTCTCCGCGACGGCGATCGTCGTCATCGCCCTGGGGCTGGTGGCGTTCGTGTACCCGGGGCCGGTCGCCTCCCTCCTGGCGGCGGTCGGACTCGCCGAGCCGCCCGCGGACGTGCCGGCCGAGGACGGGCCCCCTCCTGCCGACCCGTCCTCGGCACCGCACGCCGCGATCTCCCGGGAGGCGGCCCCCTCGGACGTCGCGATGGAGGACTCCGGTGACACCGTGGTCCTCACGTGGACGGACAACGCCGGGGAGGGCACGCCGCACCACGTGGTGGGCGGACCGGCGGGCGGGGCCTACGCCGCGCTCGCCGAGGTGGAGCCCGGCGCGGCGGAGGCGCGGGTGACCGGCCTCGACGCCGCCGGGGAGTACTGCTTCGTCGTCATCGCCGTGCTGAGCGCGGACGAGGTCGCCCCCTCGGAGGAGGCGTGCACGGAGCGCGGAGCGGGGTGACCGGACGGCCCGCGGGAGCGGGCGCGCCGGGGTCCACGGGAGCGGCCCCCTCCCGGGGGCCGACCCCCGGGAGGGGTCCGGTCAGGCCCCGCAGTTGGTGCCGAGCCAGGTGGCCGACCTGTCCCCGGCGGCCCCCGACACATCGACGCACACACCCTGCGCCTGCACGTAGACCGGCCCGGCGGTGCCGGTGCCCGTCCGCCACTGCGCGCCGCCCGCGCCGTCGGAGCGCCGGAGGCCGACGTCCGCGTAGCCGTTGTTACTGATCGTCACCGCGCAGTTGTACCCGGTCTGGTGGTCGTAGTAGAGGTAGACGCTGCCCTGCCCGTTCGGAAGGGGCTTGGGCCAACCGTCGGCGTCCCTGGTGTACTCCAGACCGCCGCCCGGCTTGGACGCGTTGCACAGCGCCATGGGGTCGGCCCCCTGGGCGGCGGTGGCCGAGGACATCACCAGGACCGCGGCGGCCACGACCGCCGCGCCCGCCCAGGTCCTGCGGGCCCGCTTCCGGCGGAGGGTCATCTGAACTCCTGTTCGCACCTGGACTGGCTGCTGGTACTGGACTCGGCTGCGGTCCCGTCCGCCCCCACGGCGACCACGGTGAAGGAGTAGCAGCGTCCCGTCCCCCCGCGCCCGAGGGTGTGGGAGAGCTGCCCGCCCCCGGCGGAGGACCCGGTCACCGTCACGGCCCCGAGCCCCCCGTCGCCGCGCGGCGTGATCGTGTACTCGGCCGCGCCGTCGACCTGGGCCCAGGTCACGGTCACGTTGTCTCCGGAGACCGTGTGCGAGACGCCGGACGGGGCGCCCAGCTGCACCTCGGGCATCGTGAGCGGGGCGCTGTCGGTCGACCCCCCGCTCACCATGCCCTCCGTGCGGGCGGTGACCGTGAACGTGTAGGTCTCACCGGGCGAGAGGCCCGCGACGTCCACGGACGTCTGGCCCGAGGTGCGGTCGCTGGGGTTCTCGCCGGATGCGGCCCTGGTGGCGACCAGGTAGTCGTTGGCGCCCTCGACCGCGCTCCAGGAGACGGTGGCCGTGCCGCTGCCCGACGCCGTGGCCGTCACGTCGGCCGGGGCGTCCGGGACCTGCGGGCCCGGCACGATCTCGGAGGTCTGGGCGGCCGGGCCGGTGCCGTGGGAGTTCACCGCGCGGACCATGAACCGGTAGGTGGTTCCGTTGGTGAGGCCGGTCACCTCGGCGTCCAGCTCGTCCCCGCCGACGGTGACCCTGCCGCCCTCCCAGGTGATCCGGTACTCGTCCACGGGTGCGTCCGGGGAGTAGGCCTCGGGCCAGCTCAGGAACGCGGAGCCGTCCCCGGCGGTGACGGACACGGGCGTGGGCGCGCCGGGCGCCTCCCCGGCGTCGGGTTCCCCGTCCGGAGCGGGGTCCGGCTCGTCCGTCCCCGCGGGGGCGGGCTCCGACTCCGGCGCGGACGGCTCCTCGGAGGCCGGGGTCCCGGGGCCCGGGTCGGGGGCGGCGCCTCCGGTCTCCGGCTGCTCTCCCACGTTCCCGCCCGGCAAGGGCTGCGGTGCGGGGGCCCCGCCGTCCGCGTCGCCCGGACCGGGCGGCGGATCGGCCTTGTCGACGACGGTCGCCCCGCCGTCCGGGTCGACGATCGCGGCCACCCCGGTGTGGGGGGAGTTGATGTACAGGCGCCCCTCCCGTACCTCCAGCTCCAGGGGGCCCTCGGCCCCGGGCAGGGAGACGGGGTTGAGCTCGGCGCCCTGCGCGTCGAACACGCGGACCGTCCCCTCCTCGGGGAACGGCACGTAGACGCGGCCCTCGTAGGCGGTCGCCGTGCCCCCGCCGTCGCCCGCCGGGAAGTGCCCGATCCCGGCGGATCCGGCCGGGTCGGAGACGGTGAGGACCTCGCCGGTCCCGGGGAGCGTCACGGCGACGACGTCGCCGTGGGTGCGGACGGGCATCTCGGCACCCTCCAGCTCCACGGGGACGTCCGTGGCCACGGGGTCGCCGTCCCCGCGCACGGCCACCACCCGCCCTCCCCCGGGGTCGGTCACGAGGGCGCCGTCGTCGAGGACGGTCATGGCGATCTCGGTCCCGGGCTCCGCCACCGCCAGCGTCTCCGTGATGGCGGCGTCCTCGCCCTGGATCCGCACGCCGACGGCCGTGCCCTGCGTGGGCACGCCGAGCCAGAGGGTGTCGGAGTCGTCGAACGCACCGCCGGTCAGGGGCGCCGGGACGTTGAGGGTGGCCCCGGTGGGCTGGAGGGTGGCCGGATCGACGGCCTTGACCTCGCCCGTGGCGCGGTCGATCACCGCTGCGGTCTCCTCCCCCAGGACGAGTCCGAAGTCGCCCCCGCTCCCGAGCTCCAGCACGCCGGAGTACCCCATGCGCCGGAGGTCGACCGAGGTCACCTTGCCGCTGGCGGGGTCGTAGAGCAGGAGGTACTCGTCGTTCTGGACGACCTGGACGTCCACGCCTGCGGCCTCGGGCAGGGACGCCACGAGGTCGACCGCGGCGTTGTTCCCGTTGACCCGCACGGCCTCGCCGACGGGGCTCGTCCACAGCCAGACTGTGCCGTCGGACATCTCGTCGGCGCGACCGACTGCCCCGGTCCCGAGGACGGAGCTGACGACGGCCGCCGCCAGGAGCGTGACGGTGATCCCGGAGGCGTGGGAGCGGGTGCGCTCGCCGGCCGCCCGCGCCCAGCGCCGCAGGAGTGCGGGGCGGGGAGCCGGCGGCGCCGGGTCGGAGGAGGGGTCCACCATGCTTGGCTCCCGTTTGCGAGTGGCTCACCATCCCGTCGGCCGGCGGGGGCCGGAGCGTCGACGGGGGGTTCGGCGCGGATCAGGGGCCGGGGAGAGGATGAAGGCACAGAATGTCTACCAGGGCGCCGATAGCAGAGTCAATGTCGTTACTGTGCTGTTCTGTACGGTCACCGGTGCCGGAGCCCCTCCCGGGCGCGCGCCCCCGGGACGCGCTCCTGCGGGCGGCCTCCGGGGCGGCGGGCGGCCTCCTGCCGCACGCGCCCCTCCCCTCCGGCCGGTGCGCCCGGCCCGGTCAGCCCCCGTCGCCGGGGGACCCGGACGGGTCGCCGCCCCGCTCCGGGTCGCCCGCCGGCGCCTCCGAGGGGCCCTCCTCCGGCGGGGGGCCGTACACGAAGCGCTGCCGGTCGTGGACGAGGATCGCGTACCCGTCCTCGGTGACCGCCTCCACGTACGCCGACAGGTCGTCGCCCACCACGTCCATGGTGACGGCGTCGAGCACCAGCTGCTCGTCCGCGCCGGTGCTGCCCCGGGAGTCGCCGTAGACGAGGCCGTCGAAGGCGAAGGCGGGGGAGATCGATCCGGCCTCCTCCTCCAGCCCCCAGAGGACCTCTCCCCCGGCGAGGTCGACGGCGACCGTCGTGGCCTCCCCGCTCGCCTGGGGCAGCAGGAGGACGCCGGTGGAGGCGTCGTACAGGTTGCCGACGGTTCCGGCCGGGTCGAACGCGCCCGCGGTGGGGTTGGCGCCCGGCTCCTCCAGGGTCCACAGCAGGTCCCCGGTGGCGGGGTCGTGGGCGGAGAGCGTGGAGGGGGCCTCGGGCTGGGCCCAGCGCAGGAGCACGACCGCCTCGTCCGCGCCGTCCTCGTCCGCACCGTCCTCCTCCCCGGCTTCCCCGTCCGCGGGGTCGGCCCCGCCGCCCTCCTCCTGGCCGGGCAGCGGGTAGACGCCCATCACCTGCGGTGAAAGGACGGGCCCGGAGGCGTCCAGGCCGGCGTCCTCCCCGTCGACCGTCCACAGCTCCTCGCCCGCCGTGTCGGCGGCCACGGAGCGCGCCTGGAGCGAGGGGCCGCCGGACGCGAGCACCACCATGTCGCCGCGGGCGGCCACGGGCACGCCCAGCACGGGTTCCCCCGCGCCACCGTCCCCGTCGGCGCCGTCCCCGCCCTCAACGGACTCCTCGGGCTCCTCGGACTCCTCGGACTCCTCCGGTTCGGCGAACTCGTACGACCACAGCTCGCCGCCGTCTGCGTCGAGCAGCGTGAACTCCCCGTGGGGCTCCTCCGCGCTCCACCCCTCCGGGCGCCGCACCGCCAGCCCGTCGAGGTAGGCGTCGCCCTCCTCCTGCGGCTCCCACACCGGTTCGCCGCGGGAGTCCAGGACGAACGGGACCCCGTCGGCGTCCGCCATCGACAGGACCCGGGCGCCGTCGGCGGCGGAGTCGAAGCCGCGGAAGCGCGCCTCGCCCTCCCACAGGGTGTCGCCGGTCGCTGCGTCGTGCAGGAGGTGGCGGTCCTCGCCGCCGGAGCTGATGAGGAAGGACTCGCCGACCGGGCTGATCCGCACGCCGAGGGGGTCGTCGAGGATGTCGTGGGCCTGCGCGGAGTCGCCGTGCAGGTACCGCAGGACCTCGCCCTCGACCCCGGGCGGTGCCTCACCCGCGAACGAGGTCGGGAGCGGGGCGGGCTCCGCATCGGGGGAGGGCGCGGGAGGTTCCGGGTCGCCGGTGCAGCCGGCCGCCAGCAGCGCCGCGAGGCCGCAGGTGAGGGCCTGGGGCACCCGTGAGCTGCGCATGGACGGTTTCTCCCCGGGAACGACGACGTATACGGCAAATCCTAAGCTGCCCCGTCGTCCGCCGATACACGTGGACCGCCACTGTTACAGCCACGTGAACGTGGCGTCCGGCGGGATCAGGGCTCGACCTCGACGACGGTGGCGCCTCTCACCTCGAACTCGGCCCGGCCCCCGGTCATCTCGGCCAGGCGGAGCCCGAAGCCGTCCAGGTCGGACTCGGGGAGGGCCACCTCGATGCGGACCCGGTCCTCGTAGGCGACCCCGCGCACGGTCAGCGACGAGTCGCGCAGGTCGCTCTCCAGCCGTCCGCCGAGCACGTAGTCGGCGAACACGTCCACGAGGAGGAGGCGCCGGCGTTCCAGGACCCCCACCCGGTCCACCGCGGCGGACACGGCGCCGCCGTAGGCCCGGATGAGCCCCCCGGCGCCGAGCTTGGTCCCGCCGAAGTAGCGGGTGACCACGGCCACTGTGTCGGTGAGCCCGCGGTGGCGGAGCACCTCCAGCATGGGCACGCCCGCGGTGCCCGCGGGTTCGCCGTCGTCGCTGGAGCGCTGCACTCCGCCGTCCTCGCCGAGCACGTACGCGGTGCAGTTGTGGGAGGCGTTCCAGTGCTCCTTGCGCCGCTCGGCGATGAAGGCGCGGGCGGCGTCCTCGCCGTCCGCCCTGGCCAGGGCGCAGACGAACCGGGACCTCTTGATCTCCAGCTCGTGCTCGCCGCCGCGTCTGATCGTTCGCATGTCGCCTGTTCGGCAGGGGTCGTGGTCCGCGACCAGTGTCCCATCCCGCCGCGGCCCCGCCCGCCCGGAGGGCGGGGGGCCGCGGCGGAGGCCGGGGGCCGGCCGCGCCGGACCCCGGCGACCCCGTCAGGAGCCGAAGACCCACATGACGGTCGTGTACATGCTCAGCATGATCATGACCAGTGCGACGACGTTGAGCAGGACGCCCGCCTTCACCATCTGGCCGATCCGGATGTGGCCGGTGCCGAACACGATGGCGTTGGGCGGTGTGGCCACCGGCAGCATGAACGCCATGGACGCGGCGAGGGCGGCCGGGACGACCAGGGTCATGATGGGCAGCCCCAGTCCCAGCGCGACGCCGGCCATCACGGGGATGAAGATGGAGGCGGTGGCGGTGTTGCTCGTGAGTTCGGTGAGCAGCAGCACGATGGCGGCCACGATCAGCACGAACACCCAGCCGGGCACGTCACCGAGGTCCGCGACCAGGTCGCCGATCCACAGGCTCAGGCCGCTGGAGCCGAACTGGCCCGAGAGGCTGAGCCCGCCCCCGAACAGCAGCAGCACGCCCCAGGGCAGCTTGCTCGCCTGGTCCCAGTCGACGGCGCGGACCCCGCGGGCCCCGTCCACGGGCACGATGAACAGCACGATGGCGGCGGCGATGGCGATCCCGCCGTCGGTGACGGAGGCGAGCCACGGCAGCGCGGCGCTCACCGCCGCGCTGTCCGCGAGGAACGGCACCGTGACCCAGGCGACGGCGGTGACGACGAACACGGCCAGCACGGTCCACTCGCCGCGCGACATGGGCCCCATCTCGCGCAGCTCCCGGCGGATGTGCTCCCTGGCCTCGCCCATGTCCCCGGCGGCCGGCGGGTAGACGACCTTGGTGAGCAGGAGCCAGCAGACGACGAGGAAGACGGCGGCGAGCGGCGCTCCGACCAGCATCCACTGGCCGAAGCCGATGTGGATGTCGTGCTCCTGCGCCAGGTACCCGGCCATCAGGGCGTTGGGCGGGGTCCCGATCAGGGTGGCCACCGAGCCGATGGACGAGGCGTAGGCGATGCCGAGCATGAGCGCGGTGGCGAAGTTCGGGTCGGCCTTGCCGCCGCGCAGCTGGGCGACCAGGCCGATGACCGCGAGGCCGATGGGCAGCATCATCATGGCGGTCGCGGTGTTGGAGACCCACATGGTGATGAAGCCGGTGGCGAGCATGAACCCGCCGATGATGGTGACGGGTCCGCTGCCGACGGCGGCCACGATCGCCAGGGCCACGCGCCGGTGCAGGTTCCAGCGCTGCATGGCCAGGGCGATGATGAACCCGCCCATGAACAGGAAGATGATCTCGTTGGCGTAGGGGGCGGTGACGTCCCCGATCGGGACGCCGTCCAGGAGCACCGGGAAGAGTGCGAGGGGGAGGAGGGCCGTGGCGGGGAGGGGCAGCGCCTCGGTCATCCACCAGACGGCCATGACGACGGCCACGGCGGCGACGATCGCGGCGTTGGAGGAGACCTCGCCCTCGGGGACCATGACGCCGTCGCCCCCGTCGACGGGGAGGGCGATGCCGGGCATGGCGAGGTAGGCGGCGAAGCCGAGGACGGGGCCCATGAGGAGGCCGACGACCTTGCGGACGACGGTGCGCCGGCTGTCGGTCGTGTTCTCGTCGACGGTGGGGGATTCTGGCGACGTCCGGGGGGACGCGCCGGTTTCACTGCTCACAAATCAGTCCTCCGATAATGGCTCTCATTGTGACGACAGTCTCATACTGTCCATTTCGGGACAAACAAACCCGACTCCGACCTGCACCGGCGCACGCCGGGCGCGGGCCGGGGTGCGCCCCGATCCGCGGCGCACCGCCCGCGCGGGACACCCGGTGCGCCGGGTCGCCCACCCCGGGTGGGCGCTCCTGGTTCCGCGGCGGCCTCCCGGCGGTACGATCCCCACTGTCAGGGGACCGGAAGGCGTCTCGACCTGGTGCGCGAGAACAGCCCCTCCCCCGCGGCCCTCACACCCAGGACGGCCTTCCCGCCTCCGACGCATCACGTTCCGCACAGCTGGTCATACCTTTGTCACCTTGGGTAATGTTGCGGACGACCGTCGAGAACACACCGGGAGTTCCGTCATGCGCACGTCACCGCTCACCATCGGCCTGGCCCTGACCGCGATCCTCGCCACCGGGTGTGCGCAGGAGGAGTCCGGGACCAACGGCGGATCGGCCGCCTCGGAGCCGCCCGTCGCCCAGCCGACCGCCTCCCCCAGCGTGACCGCGTCCATCTTCATGCTGCCGGCAGAGGGGGTGGGGGCCGTCACCTACGACGAGACCGCCGTGCCCGAGGGGGCGACCTCCGACGTGCAGGTCCGCGTCCAGGACGGCCAGACGCACGTGCAGTTCACGGGCACCAGCCTGGAGGCCGACCGCGAGTTCGGCGCCCACGTGCACACCCGGCCCTGCGGCGAGCGGCCCGAGGACGCGGGTCCGCACTACCAGAACGAGCCCGACCCGGCGGCGACCGAGGACGAGCCCTCCTCCGACCCCGCCTACGCCAACCCCGAGAACGAGGTCTGGCTCGACTTCACCACCGACGAGGGCGGCAGCGCCCAGTCCACCGCCACCGTCGACTGGGAGTTCCGCGACGGGGAGGCCCGGTCCCTGGTCCTGCACGAGCAGCACACCATGACCGGGCACGGCGAGGCGGGCACCGCCGGGGACCGCCTCGCCTGCGTCACCGTCGAGTTCTGACCCGCGGGACGCGGGCCGGCCGTCAGTCCGGGAGCAGACGGCGCAGCAGGAGCCGCTCCCCCAGGGCCCACGTCGTGGAGGTCAGCAGGTAGAGGACCGCGGCGAGCGGCACGAACGCGGCGATCACGACGGTCGTGTACTGCATGTAGGTGAGCGGGCCGGTGATCTGCGGCATCCCGGGGTCGGCCGCCGCGTTCGCCCGCATCACGGGAAGCATCAGGTAGCGGCGGTTCGCCCACGCCACGAGCGCGATGAGACCGACCAGGACCGCGAACACCGGGGCCACCATGAGCCCGTCGGCGCTCGACGCCATCGTCGCGCCCAGCCCGACGCCGCCGAACGTGTGCGCCAGCATCGGGTCCTCCGTTCCCCCCGCCCCGATGAACACCCCGTAGAGGGCGATGACCACGGGCATCTGGGCGAGGGCGGGCAGGCAGCCCGCGAACGGCGAGGTGCCCTCCTCGCCGTACACCCTGCGCTGCTCGGCGACGAGCTTCTCGGGGTCGTTCCGGTGCTTGGCGGTGATCTCCGCCAGGCGCGGGGCGATCCGCGCCCGCGTCTTCTCCGCGCGGACCTGCATCACCCCCAGCGGGACGAGCAGGAGGCGGACGACGACGGTCAGCGCCACCACCGCGAGCCCGGTGGCCAGGCCCCCGGTGAGCGGGGTGAGCAGGGTGGTGAACGTGGCGAGGATCGCCGAGAGCAGGGTCATGCCGGCCGCGATCGGCCCGAAGCTGTACAAGGTGGGTCGGCCCTTCGTCTGGGGTGGAAGACAGACGTCAGGCCGCTCGGACCGCGCCCGGGGGCGCGGGCACACGCGTGGAACGGTTGTCGTACGGGTGTGCCGTGACGGTCAGCGAGCGGCCGGAAGGGCCGCGCCGGGAGCCCTGGGACGGGGCCGTCCGGCCGCGTCGGGGTCCCGGAAGGTGAGCACGGGAAGGCGTGCCGACCTGCGGCGCATCGCGTGCGCGGCGCCCGTGGCGGTGTCGCCGACGGGCCACAGCGCGGTGCCGTGGAGGACGAACAGGGCGATGGCCGCGCCGACGGCGGCGACCAGCAGCGCCAGGGAGCCGGGCGCGGGCAGGAGCTCGGAGGGCACGAAGCCGACCATGAGGAACTCGAAGAACGCGAGCACGAGCCCCATACCGGCCTCCTTCCCCGTTTTCTCCGCACATGCCGGTCGGGACGCATCCTATCCGCGGCGGTACGGTCCGACAACGCCCCGGACCGGGCCCGAGAAATCCGCCGACACTCCGCCGGGGCTCCTCACCTTTCGCGGGGCCCTGTAGCTAAATGACACGGAGTAACCATCTCCGCACTCGCCAGGCGCCGTCGTGCCCGTGCGAACCCGGTCGAAAAGGGGAGTCCCGTGCCGATCCGCCCTGCGAACCTCGCCACCATGTCCGCCACCATCGCCGGAGCGATCGCCGGGCTGTCGAGCAGGGACGACCAGGCGCCCCCGGTCAGAGTCACCTTCGAGTCGGGCTACCAGCAGACCGTGGAGAACGGCGGGTGCCGCACCCTCAAGACGGGGCAGGGCGGCGTCACCGAGGTCTCGACCGAGGCGAAGGTCAAGTTCGCGCTGTTCTCGGGGACGAGCTGCCAGGGGAGCCGCGCCCTGGCCTCGGGCCACGGCACGGTCACCTTCGGCGACCCGGTCCTGGCCGGGGCGATCGTCATCGGCTGAGGACGCCGCGCCGGCGGCCGGCCGCCCCCGGCGGGAGGGTCCGCGTGCGGCCGGCCGCCTCTCACAGGGCGGGTGACGGGGGCCGCCCCGGAAGGGGGCGTCGCGGGGCCCGCGAAGGGCCCCGCTACCCCTGGCCCGCCTCCCGCCCCCCGTCGTCGGGCACCCAGCGCAGGACGTCGCCGGGCTGGCACTCCAGCGTGCGGCAGATCGCGTCGAGGGTGGTGAACCGCACCGCCTTGGCACGGCCGTTCTTCAGCACGGCGATGTTGGCCGGCGTGATCCCGACGGCCTCGGCGAACTCCCCGACCGACATGCCGCGCCGGACGAGCAGGAGGTCCAGGTCGACGACGATCGCCATCAGACCACCGCGGAGAGCTCGGTCCGCAGGTCCGTCGCCTTGCGCAGGAGGCCGCGCATGAGGACGAGCACCATCGAGAACACGGTGCCCGCGCACGTGGTCACGAACGCCGCGCCCAGGGCGGCGAACAGGTCCATGCCGTCGTCCGGCGAGGGGATCTCGGCCACGAACAGGTGCACGGTCACCCCCGCCGTGAGCAGCGTCGCCACCACGGTGGCCCCGATGACGACGTCCACCCGGACGAAGGCCCTCCCGTCGAAGATCGCGTCGCGCTCGACCATGCCCAGGAGGGTCCACACCGCGATGAGCGCGACCTGGACGCAGGCGACCCCGAGGATCGCCACCGTCACGTAGGGCACCTGGAGCGGTGCGTAGGGCGGGAAGTACGCGACCTCGTCGGCCGCCGCCCCGGGGATGACCACGAACTGTCCGAAGAGTCCGAGCAGGAGGACCATGGCGATCGCGGCGCGGAGGAGGAAGGTGAGATACCTGTGCATGTATCGATAATCGATTGTTTTCTATCGCAAGTCAATACCTTCCTGCCATCTCGAAGGTCCGGGACCGGAGGCGCAGCCGCACCGCCCGCGCCCGGACGGCCGGACCCGGGCCGGCCTTCGCCGCCCGCCCTGCGGGAGAGGACCCGGCGACCGCTCCCGGAGACCGGCGCGAGCGCCGAGCCCGCCGAAGGCACCCGCGGACCGCGTCCTAGTCCCCCGGGGCCTCCACGGCGCGTCCGCGGATCCCCGCGAGGCCCTCGGGCAGGGTGTCCAGCGTGTCCCCGTGGGAGCGCAGGACCGCCCCTGCGACCGCGTGGCCGAGCCGCAGCCGCCGTTCGGCGGACAGCCCGTCGATCAGCCCGGACAGGAACCCGGCGGCGAAGGCGTCACCCGCGCCGACCGCCTCCACCACCTCGACCTCCGGGGACGGCTCGAAGACCGCTCCCGTGCCCTCGAAACACGTCGCGCCGTGCTCCGCGTCCTTGACCACCAGCGTCCCGACCTCGGGCATCACCGCGCGCACGTCCTCGGCGGTCGGTGTGCCCCAGAGCCGCTCGGCCTCGTCCCGGCCCACGAACACCACGTCCGCGCGCCGGGCGAGGTCGAGGAGCACGGGCGCGGCCACCCTCGCGGGCCACAGCGCGGGCCGGTGGTTGACGTCGAAGGACCTCAGCGCCCCGTCGCCCGCCCGCCGGTCCAGCAGGCGCTCGACCAGGGCCGAGGCGCGGGCGGACAGGGCCGGGGTGATGCCCGACAGGTGCACGGTCCGCGCGCCCCGCGACCACACCCGGTCGGCGTCGGCGGCCGAGAGCGCGGACGCCGCCGACCCCGAGCGGCAGTAGAGGACCCCGGCGCCGCCGGGAGCCGTGTCCTTGACGTACAGGCCGGTGGGGAGCACGGGGTCCACGACGACCCCGCGCACGTCCACGCCCCACTGGGCCACGGCGTCGGTGACGATCCTGCCGAAGGGGTCGTCGCCGACCCTGCTCACCCAGGCGGACGCGTGCCCGAGCCTCGCCAGGGCGACGGCCACGTTGGACTCGGCGCCCCCGGTGCCGACACGGAGCAGGGTCCCGGCCGCGAGCGCCTCGGGCGAGGTGAGCACCGCCATGGTCTCGCCGACGCAGACCGCGTCGACCCCGCCCGCCACCGCTCCCGGCGCCCCTTCCGTCCCGTCCGCCTCCCGCGCGGTGTGCTCGCTCACCCCCAGTTCCTCCGGACGGACCTTCCGGGCAGGCGGTCGGTGCGGCGCCCGTCCCTGACGGTGAACTCCCCGGAGACCAGGACGTGGTGGATGCCCACCGGCGACCGCCGGGGCTCCTCGTAGGTGGCGAGGGCGTCCACGGTGTCGGGGTCGAACACGACCAGGTCGGCGACGGCCCCGGCCCGGATGACGCCCCGGTCGCTCAGCCCGAGTCTTCGGGCGGGCCTGGAGGTCAGGTGGTGGACGCACTCCTCCAGGGTGAGGACGCCGAGATCGCGCGCGTAGTGGCCGAGGTACCGGGGGAACGTGCCCCAGCCGCGCGGGTGCGGCTTGGCGCCGACGAGGATGCCGTCGCTCCCCCCGGTGTGGGAGCTGTGACGCATGATGGTGCGGATGTTCTCCTCGTTGCCGACCTGGAGGAGGCAGCCGCTGCGCAGCCCGTCGGCGACGAGCAGGTCCATGTAGAGGTCGCCGGGCTGCTCCCCGCGCTCCTTGGCGAGGTCGGCGACGGACGACCCGACCGCCCACGACAGGGCGGGGTCCGCGACGCCGGTGACGACGATGGCCTCCCAGTCCATGGGGACGCCGTGGTTGCCGTCGGTCCCGTCGACCTCGATCTCGCGCAGGACGCGCGCGCGGGTCGGCGCGTCGCGCAGCCGGTCGAGGGTGGCGGCGGTGCCGCCGGTCTGTGCCCAGCTGGGCAGCGGGGCGCCGAGGTAGGTGGCGCTCGCGCGGTAGGGGTAGCTGTCCAGGGTGACGTCGAGCCCGTGGCGGACCGTGGCCTCGTCGATGGCGTCGAGGACCTCGGGGGCCCGGCCCCGGTTCTGCGGGAAGTTGACGTGGCAGTGCGCGAGGTGGAGGGCCACCTGGGCGCGGCGGGCCACGTCGAGGCACTCCCGGTAGGACTCCACAACCCTGGAGCCGTAGTTGCGGTGGTGGGGGCAGTAGTAGCCGCCCGCCGCCCTGACCGGGGCGAGCAGGGCGACGATCTCGTCGTCCGTGGCGTACATGCCGGGGGTGTAGGTGAGTCCGCTGGAGAGGCCGTGCGCGCCGTCCTCCATGCCGCGGGCGACGATCGAGCGCATGCGGTCGAGTTCGTCCGGGGTGGGCGGGCGGTCCTCCCCTCCGAGCACGGCCATGCGGACGTTGCCCTGGGGGACGAGGTAGGCGGCGTTGACGGGGGCCCCGGCGTCGACGCGGTCGAGGAACTCGCCGACGGTGCGCCAGGAGTGGTCGAGGTCGGGGGCGCCGTTCCATCCGGCGAGCTGGGCGCGGAGCTCGTCGGCGGTGTCGTCGGTGACGGGTGCGTAGCCGAGGCCGTCCTGGCCCAGGACCTCCAGCGTGACGCCCTGGAGCGTCTTGGCCTCGTGCGCGGGGTCGGCGAGGACGGCCAGGTCGGAGTGGGAGTGCATGTCGATGAACCCGGGGGCGACGGCGAGCCCGGTCACGTCCACGGCGGTCCCCCGGCCGCGGGCCCCGCCGGGCGGGGCGACGCGGGTGATGCGCCCGCCGCGCAGGACGAGGTCGGCCTGCCTGGACGGCCCTCCGGTGCCGTCGATGACCCGTCCGCCGGTGAGTACGGTCTCAGGCTGCACTGTTCCTCCGTTCGGGGGCCCGGCCCTCCGGTCCGGCGTGCCGCCGGGCGGTGACCGGTGTGACCCAAGATACGCTGCCCCGAGGGCAATTGGTAACTTTGTTGCCAATAATTCTGCCGACGACCGCCTGCGATTCTGTACGAGCACCGGCGCGCGCACGCGCCACCCGACCAGAGGAGTTCCCCGATGTCCAAGAAGGCGATCCGTACCGACAAGGCCCCCGCTCCCGCCGGCGCGTACAGCCAGGGGGTCGTGGCGGGCGGGTTCCTGTACACGGCGGGCTTCGGCCCCCAGGACCCCGAGACCGGCCGGGTGGCGCCGACCGTGGGCGAGCAGACCGCCCAGGTCCTGGCCAACGTCTCCGCGGTCCTCGCCGAGCAGGGGCTGACCCTGGACGACGTCGTCAAGGCGACCGTCCACCTGGAGAACCTCAAGGCGGACTTCCCCGAGTTCAACGCCGTCTACGAGGAGCACTTCTCCGCCCCCTACCCCGTGCGCACGACCGTG
Source organism: Nocardiopsis sp. NPDC055824 (assembly GCF_053616335.1). Classification (NCBI taxonomy): domain Bacteria; kingdom Bacillati; phylum Actinomycetota; class Actinomycetes; order Streptosporangiales; family Nocardiopsidaceae; genus Nocardiopsis; species Nocardiopsis sp. NPDC055824. The sequence continues at coordinate 106 of NZ_JBSHDN010000010.1, read as the reverse complement.
GGCTCCGACCTGGCGAACATCCTCGTCGAGATCGACGTCGTCGCCAAGCTCCGCGACTGACCCGTCCCGCCGGGTCGCGCCGCCCCGCCCGGGGGCGCGACCCGGC
>NZ_JBSHDN010000009.1:0-76482 GCF_053616335.1 Nocardiopsis sp. NPDC055824 | reverse complement strand
TGGATGGGGGACGCCCACAACGAAGCAACGGCGTGGACCAGCCTCGGCTCGGCGCTACAAGAGGTGGGTCGGTTCGAGGAAGCCATGGACGCCCATACCCACGCACGCGACCTGTACCACCAGTTGGAAGATGACCACGGCGAAGCGGGAGCGTGGAACAACCTCGGCCTGGCGCTGCAAAAGGTGGGTCGGTTCGAGGAGGCGATCGACGCCCACACCCACGCACACGAGGCCTTCCACCAATCCGATGACGCCTACAACGAGGCGGGAGCGTGGAACAACCTCGGCTCGGCGCTACAAAAAGTGGGTCGGTTCGAGGAAGCCATGGACGCCCACACCCACGCACGCGACCTGTACCACCAGTTGCAAGATGACCACGGCGAAGCAACAGCGTGGACCAGCCTCGGCCTGGCGCTGCAGCAGGCGGGTCGGTTCGCCGGGGCGATCGACGCCCATACCCACGCACGCGACCTGTACCACCAGTTGGAAGATGACCACTGTGTAGCGAGGGAGTGGGGCAACCTCGGTCTGGCACTGATGAACGGTGGGCGGCGGATTGAGGCGACGGATGCGATACAGCGGGCGGTGGACCTGTTAGAAGCGACTGGGGACGAACACCGGGCAGCCCTCGCCCGGGATCTACTCGCGTTGATCCAACAAGAGCCAGACACCGACACCCCGGGCTGACCGGACACGTTCCGGGACCAGGGTTTGGCACACCAAGCTTGGGCTGGCAGCCTCAAGACAACACCTGGTACCGCACGCACTCTCACGGAGCAGACAGGACGTCATTCCGTAGCGGTGTCGAGGGTTGTTTCTATCCCCCGATAAGTGAACCTTATCGGCGGACAGACAACTTAGGTTGACGGATCCGGGCACGGGGAAGCCCCCGCGCAACGCCCCGTTGCGCGGGGGCTGTCGTGATCTCACCGTGACTTTCGGGGGCGTGAAGCGCTAAATCCTGTCGCAATCCTCCTCGCCCCCCGGCTGGACCCCCGTGGCCTGACCCGTGCCCGGACACAAGAGGCCGGCACCCGAAAGGGTGCCGGCCTCCGTCAGACTCGCCTCTTCTCGCCCCGGCCTACCTTGCCCCTCGCCGTAGCTTCGGGAGCAGCGGTCCGGCAAGGGCTACTCGCCGGTCACCTGTCCTGTTGCCGGGCGTTCGGGAGTGGCAGGTCAACCCAGAACAGGCCCTAGTCCCAGGCTGTGCACGTAGTGGCAGTGATGACGACACAAGCACGGAACTGCCAATTCACGTTGTTGCGCGTGGGTGTTCCCGACGTCCACAGGCGCTCGGAGGCAACGCGCTCACGACTCGATCTGTCGGTAAGGCCATCCCCGTTCGTGTCGACCTGAAGGATGATGCGATCGCTGTCTGCGTATGAGCCGGTCAGACGCGCCCAGCCATACTGAACGTCGCGGTAGTGGCCGTAGCGGACCTCGATAATCCTCGACGTATTCGGCACCCGCAGAGTCGGACCGGTTCGAATGGTTGGCGGGTCGACGCAATAGGGGTTCTGCAGCCAGTCCAGGTCACCGGCACGCACGATCGTACTGGTGCACCGATCCGCAGCAGCGGAGACTTCCGCTGTGCTCACCTCTGCCTGCGCAGGGGCGGCGGACACCAACCCTAGAAGGGTTGCGGTTGCAGCGATCGACACGAGAGACTTTTTAAACATGAACTCTCTTCTTTTTCTTTTGACGGCAACTCGGAAATTCTCGCACGAGAAATCGTTTTTTTAATGCGCTGTCCAGAGCTGGCCAATTCATGCCTACCACCTTTAACAACATGCGTAACATTGTGATTTTGATCATCAATCCGGGTCTGCGATCGTGATCGGAGGGGGCAGTCGGCGGCTATGGCGAACCGGATCCCTTACCTGGGAAAAGGCAAAACTGCGGAGGTCCGCACTTTGCGGTCCCTGCCCCGGACACGACGAAACCCCGCCCTCCACACGAGGTGGATGGCGGGGCGGGGGGCTTGGTCAGCTCTGGCGGTCGGCGTAGAGCGCCAGGCCGTGGTGGGCCGCGCTCAGGCTCTTCAGGTAGCGGTCGTCCCAGCCGTAGAAGTCGCCGGGGTCGGGGAAGCGCATGCCCTTGAAGTCCTCCTCCAGGACGTCGCGGGCCCGGGTCTCGGTGCTCAGGTCGGCTCCCTTGAGGAGGTGGTCGATCTCGTCGTACTCCAGCCCCAGGACGTCGCGGGCCTCCTCGACCAGCCACTCGCTGAAGTCGCTCTCGCACCAGCTCTTCGCGGTGCCCGCGGTGAGCTTGTCGGACCAGTACGCCGGGTCGAGCGCGGTGAAGGACAGCGACTGCAGCATGTCTGCGGCGCCGTTGACGAAGACGAAGTCGCGGCCGGCGAAGCGCCTCACGTGGAAGCCGCCGGGGAAGGTGAGCACCTCCCACTCGGTGGCCAGGCGGCGGAAGCTGAGGTGCTTGTGGTCGCCCTGGTCGAGCAGGACGTCCATGGTCGTCGTGGCGTCGGCGGTGGTGGTGGTCGCGGTCATCGTCGTCTTCTCCTCGGGTCGGTGTTCAGGATGCCGCCCGGGCCCGGGGCCCGGGCGGCGTTTGGTGAATCTCAGGACAGCTGCGCGTCCAGGGCGGCCTGCAGCTCCTCCAGCGCGGCGACCGCCCGGGCCATGGGGCCGGCGGGCTCGGCGTGCGCGAGCAGGTCCGCGAGCACGGCCCGGTCGGTGTGGAGCTGGCGCCTCAGCGCACGTCGGGCGCGGGCGACGTCTGCGGGGTACTCGCAGGTGAGCAGTTCGGCGGGCAGGTGGGGGCCGCCGACCATGTAGCCGGTGGGGGTGCGTAGGGCCCAGTGCCACAGGCCCGGGATATCGGGGTCGGGGGTGGCGCGGGTGAGCACGCCCAGGTGCGGGGGGCGGCCGCCGTCGCGGTCCAGGCGCACCCACTGGCCGACCAGCGCCTCGGGGGAGGTCGTGGCGATCGTCAAGGGGTCTCCTCTTCTTGTTCGGTGAGGGGTCCGAAGAAGCTCTCGACCTCGTCGAAGAGCATCATGCGGCTGGTCTCGGTGTGGCGGAGCATGTCCAGGGGGACCTCCCAGGCCTCCCCGTCGCGGTCGATGAACAGGGTCACGACCGGCCTCCGATCTGCGCCAGGGCGGCGGACAGCAGCGGCCGGTGCGCCTCGTAGAGCCCGCCGTGCGGCTCGACGGCGGCGGCCAGGTCCTCGATCGTGGTCAGCGGCCACCAGGCCGCGTCCTCGGCGTCGTCGGCGGCCGCGGCCGGGACGACGCCGGGGATCCGGTACAGCGCCACGGTGGAACACACCCACGCGTGGTCGGTGGCCCGCCAGTCGTCCACGTAGGTGCGCATCAGGATCTGCGGGACCATCCCCCGCAGGTCCACGCCGGTCTCCTCGAGGAGCTCGCGTGTCAGGGCGGCCGGGGCGGTCTCGCCGGGGTCGACCATGCCGCCGCTGATGGCCCACTGGTGGATGTCGTCGCGGCGGATGAGGAGCAGCTGGGGGGCGTGGTCGGGGCCGGCCACCACGATCGGGTCCGCCGCCGAGTTCTCGCCCCACGACTTCAGGTTGCGGCCGCACCGGCCGGTGCGGCCGGACGGGTTGAGCGGCACCCCCTCGCTGACCTCGAAGGGCACGACGGCGCGCGCCTGGCGGCATCCCCAGTCGGCGACCTCCTGCGGGGTGTGGCAGGGGTCGGTGACCCACGCGGGCAGGACGTCGGCGCGCAGCGCGCCCGGGGTGATGTCGATGGGGTCGTAGTCGGGCCAGGGGGTGCTCCACGGCCGGAGCGCGGCGGGAACGGGGACGCCGGGGTGGTCGATGTGGCCGCGGCGGCGAGTGGGGTTCGTCGTGGTGCTCATACTGGGTGTGCTCCTGATCTGGGAGTAGCGCGGCCCGCCCTCGGTCCTTGGCCGGAGAGAGGGCGGGCCGTCGTCATGCGGGTGGCTTGCGGGTCAGAAACGGATGGTGCTGCGCGAGTCGCCGCCGGTCTGGATCAGCACGCCGCTGAACTCACCGCTGCCGACGAAGGAGTTCACGACTGGGCCAGGGGCAGGGCCGTCCAGCTCCAGCACCAGGGCGCCGTCGACTCCGACGTGGATGTCGAGGATCGGGCGGCCGGTCATGTCGTCGTACAGGGCGGTGTCGTCGGGCATCTCGGCGAGCAGGGTGCGCAGGTCTCCGGTGGTCATGGGCGTGGGCATGAGGTCCTCCAGTGAGAAGCGGTCGGGTGTGGACCGGGCGGTCCCTCCGCCGGCCCAGCACGAGGCGGGGCCGACAGGGGCGCCGTCCGGGGTCAGCGCAGGGCCAGGGTGAGGATGGTGGCCGTGGTCAGCAGGACGCCCGCGGCGGCCAGCAGCACCCACCCCCAGCGCTGCGCGGTGTGCCGCCGGGTGGCGATCCGGGATTTGACCACGGCCCGTTCGGCGTGCCACAGCACCGGGGCGGTCTCGGCCAGGTCCTGCACGAGCTGTTCGGGGGTGCGCACGGCGTAGTACGGCACCCCGCCCGTGCCGCCCCGGCGGGGCCAGGAGGCCGCCGCGAGCACCACCAGGACCGCGGTCAGGCACACGGCGGCCGCGCCGATCGCGACCAGCGCGGGAACGGGGTAGGAGGCGTCGGCGGTGGTGAGACCGGCCGCGCCGACCAGGATGGTCAGCACCACGCCCGACGTGGTGGCGAGCGTGGAGTTGCCGGAGTCGGTGCGGGCCAGGTCGACGGCGGCGTCGGCGGCGGCGGCCTTGACCAGTGCCTCCGGCCGGGGTTCAAAGGCGGGGGCGACGGGCGGCTGCGCCGGGCCGATGGGGACGCTGGTCTCGGTCGGCCGGGTGTGGGCGGCGATGGCCGCCCTGATGCCGGACAGGTCGTAGCCCCGGGCCTCGCGGCCGCCGCTGGCGAACGCGCGCTTGAGCGGATTCACTCCGACGGCACGCAGCTGCTCCCGCAGGTCGGTGTCGCCCATGTTCAGCGCGGCCGCCAGGTCCTGGATGTGCATGCGCGTGGTGTCGGAGGCCGTGAAGGCCTCGCGGGCGCGCAGCAGGATCCCGGGCACCTGCTGGTTCGCGGTCGTGTGGTTCTCGGTGTGGGGGTTCATCGCTTCTCCTTGGTGGTCAGGGCCGCCCCACCCGCAGCGGGTGAGGCGGCTCGTTGTCGTGTGGATCGGGCTGGGCGGGGGTCCGATGCTCAGGCCAGGTGGCCGTGGCCCGGGCACAGCGCCCGCACTCCGAGGAGGGTCCAGGGGTTGCCGTCGGCGTCGGCCCGCAGCTCGATCGGGACCAGGTCCAGGTCGGGGCTGGGGATCAGGACCGGGTTGCCGTCCTCGTCCTTGAGGAGACGTACGCACCCGGGGCGTCGCACCGGATCCGGTACCAGGTGGTGGGCTCGAACACGCTGGTCTCCTCAGCTGGCGGTCAGGGTGAGCGGGCGGCAGGAACCGCTGTGCCCGTACCGGCCCCGGCCGCGTTCGTTGGCGCGCTCGGGGCCCGGGACGGGGGCGGTGTAGTCGGGCAGCACCGCGACCAAGTCCTGGGCGCTGGCGTCGTGGGTGCTGTGGCCCAGCGCCACATACTGGGACTGTGCGGTGATCTCGCGCAGCACCCGGGGCAGGCGCAGCGGGGAGGTGGCCCGCAGCACGAGCCCCACCTGGACGAGCTCTCCGACGGTGGCCATGGCCTGGAGGGTGGCCCCGTAGGCGTCCAGGGCGCCGGGGTGGTCGATGAGGGCCAGGAGCGGCTCGGCGTCCGCCCGGCGCTGCAGGCGGGCCCGGACGAGCCCGTCCAGGGTGTGCATGAACTCGTCGGCGTCGCCGGTGTGCCAGGTGGCGGGCGGCGCCGGGCGGGCGCCGGCGTCCAGGTGCCAGGTGGTGATCCCGGCCCGGGTGGCGGCGCTGATGATGCGGGTGAGCAGGGCGGGTGCTCCGCCTCCTGCGCATCCGGTGATCAGTCCGTGGGCGGGGCGGCCCTGGTCGTCGGTCAGGTGCCACAGCACCGGGGTGCCGTCGGGCTCGGTGCCGATGGGGGCGGTCAGCGGGCCGCAAGGGTGGGTCTGGGCAGGCACGTGCACTCCTGTGGGTCGCGGGTGGGTCGAGCGGAGCCTCTCCGGTCGGCGGGGCCCGGGTGTGGTGGGCCGGGTGTTCCCCCCGCCCACCGGCCCCCTGGTGGGGGTCCGGTGGGCAGGGCCATCACCCGGTTCAGGCCACGTCGGCGTCGGCGTGGGCGGCGATGGCGGCGTCGATGTCGGACACCTCGTAGCCGCGGGCCTCGCGGCCGCCGCGCACGAACGCGCGCTTGAGCGGGCGCACCCCGGCGGTGCGCAGCTGTTCCTGCATCGCGGCGGCCGTCAGGCCCAGCGCCGCGGCCAGGGCCTCGGTGTGCATGCGGGTGTCGTCGGCGTCCACGATGGCTTCGCGGGCGCGCAGCAGGATGGGCGGGACCCGCTCCACCCCGGTCGCGGATACCTCGGCCAGGTGGTCCTCGACCTCGGTGAAGAAGTCGTCCAGGTTCCCGAAGCCCAGCAGGCTGTCCCCTCCGCTGGGGGCGGCGGGCCTGGACACCTGCGGGGAGCCGAAGAGGACCTCAGCCGCCGAGAGCTTGCCGTCCATTCCGGCGCGGACCGCCTCACCGGCGGCTTCGGCCCGCTCCTCGGCCGAGGTCTCGTGCCGCTTGGTGTAGGCCCCGTCCAGGAGCTGGTCGATGTAGTACGCGGCCTCCTCCTCCAGGGGCAGGCACGGCCCTGCGGCCTCGATCAGCTCGGCGAAGTCCTCGGTGTAGGCCGCCCGCCACATGGCCCGACGGGCGGTGACACCGCCGTCCTGGCCGGTCTCGTTGGCCGCTGCCCCGTACCCGCCGCCGGCGGGCAGCTCGGTGGGGCTCATGGCGGCGTTGGGGGCGATCTGCGCGGAGATCGCGTCCTCGGACTTCATCAGCCCGGCGTTGGCAGTGAAAAGGTTGCCGCGGATGACCCGGTCGCCGCCGAACGCCGCCAGGCCGGTGTCCTGGGAGGCCGCCAGGATGGCCACCCCGACCTTGCGGCCGATCCGGGTGATCATGTTGACCAGCTGGGCGTTGGTGTGGTGACCGAACCCGGGGTCCAGCTCCGCCTCACCCTTGTCCAGCTCGCGCTTGGAAGGCACCGGCACCCGCACGTAGTCGTCCAGGATGGTCTCGTGCGACTCGTCCAGGAACAGCACCAGGCCGGGCCGGTCGGGACGGGGGGTGAACCCCTTGGAGCCGGAAGCCTTGTTGGTCAGCCCGCGCACCTGGATGACGATCGCGGCGGCCTCCAGGGCCAGGCGGCGCCGGGCCCGACTCTCCGAGGCGTCCCAGTCCGCGCACTTCATCAGCGTGGGCTGGGTGCCGCCCTGCCCGTCCAGGTACCAGATCGTGGTGTTCCCGGTCAGCCGGACCCCGAGCGCCAGAAGGTTGAGCAACTCGGACTTGCCCGACCGCTGGGCGCCGAAGAGGTAGCCGCCGAGCAGGCTGTTGGCGCGGTACAGGCCCCAGGTGTGCATGCCGATGCCGTCGGCGTAGGGGCCCACCGTGATGTCGCCGCTCTCGGGATCCCACACCGGCGTGCCCAAGATGGTGGGCACCCCGTTCTCGTCGACGTCGATGCCGACCGGGCCCTTGGTGGGGCTGTTGGTGGTGATCCGCAAGGTGGCCAGCAGCGGGTTGTCGGGCTCCTCCTCGTGCTCGGACAGAGAGATGTACTTCCGGGCCACCCCCAGGGCAGTGGAGACCTGGCTCAGGTTCTGGTGCAGCGAGTCCAGGCCGCGGGAGCCCGGGCGCAGCTTGACGTCCCAGGTGTGCCCGTACTCGGTGGTCCGGTGCCGCATCAGCGCGGTCCCGGCGAACTCCCCGCCCGAGGTGCCCGCCAGGTGCTGGTCCCACAGGGCCGCGTAGTGCGCGGCCACCGCATCGGACGGGACCTGGGGCAGGGCGGTGCGGGCGGCTCCGTAGCCGATGCGGTGGGTGCGCCACCAGTGCGCGCTCAGCGCGACGAACGCCCACCCGCCGGTCGTGGCGAGCAGGTGCGCGCCCTCGAAGCCGACCAGCACGGACGCGACGATCCACCACCAGGCCGCGCAGGAGATCACCAGGGTGCGCACCGGGTGTTCGCGCATCCACGCCCCGGCCTCGGCCCAGGTGCCCTGGGTGCGCCGGCGCAGCAGCGCCACGGCGGCGGCGATCAGGGCGCCGGTGAACGCGGCGCACGCCAGCGGCCCCACGGCCAGGGCCGCGACCTGCTGGATCAGCGCCACCGAGACCACGGCGCCGGCCACGACCCAGGGGTGGGACTGCAGGCGCAGGCGCGAGCGAAGCGAGTCCTCCTCGATGCGGCGGATGCGGTCCCACATCCGCTCGGGGGGGCCGATCCGCTTCTCGATCTTGACCAGCTCGGCGGCCGCGGCGTCCTTGAGGGCCTGGTCGAGCTGGGCTCGCTGGGCCTTGGTGAGCGGCTTTCTCTTCGGCTTCGCGGGCTTCTTGGTGGTGGTGCTGGCGGCCATGGCCGTCTCCTTTCTCGGTCGTGACCGGCTCACCGCCCGCCCCCGGCAGGGGAGGGGGGTCAACCGGCCCGGGGGCCGCCCGGGCGGGCGGCCCCCGGGAGCAGGGCTGGTAGGTGGTGCGGGGTTAGTCGCCGGTGAGGAAGCGGTTGTCGCCGGCGTCGGGCACGGTGAAGCGCACGTCGCGCAGGGCCCGGTTGGGCTCCAGGGCCTGATCGGTGCCGAGGGCGGCCTCGCGGATGCCCACGGCCAGGTCGACGAGCGTGCCGTAGTGGGACAGGATGCCCGCGCCGACCTTGCCCCGGCGCATGGCCTCGGTGGCCTGTTCCAGCCGGGAGACGTTCGCTTCGGCGTCGGTCTTCATCCGCTCCAGGAGGACTTCGAGTTCTTCGAGGGTGAATTGGACGTCGCTGCTCATCGGGATTGCCTTTCGATCGGTGGGAGGGTTCAGCTCTCGGTGCGGCGGCCCATCAGGGTTTCCTTGCTCAGCGCGGACGTGCCCGCGGCCTCCACGGCCTCGCGCACCCCGGCCTGGGCCTGGCAGGTCTGCAGAGCCAGGCGGGCCTCAGCAAGGAACGCCTCCTGCGCGATGCAGATCCCGCCGAAGCGGTCGTTGAGCTCGCTCTGGCGGAGCACCGGGTCTGCGCTCAGCCAGGCCACGATGGCCTCCAGCCGCTCCAGCGAGACGCTGGCCTTGCGGACCAGCATGTGGGTCAGGCGGGTGGCGCCTTCGAGGCTGATGACTTCGGCCACGGGTTCCTCCTTGGTGGTGTGCGTGCTGGTTCCCGGGGTGGGCCCGGGGCCCCCGGACACCGGCGGGTGTCCGGGTGTCCGGGAGTCCCGGACACCCCCATCTGGGCCCTCACCTGCGGTTTTCGGGGTAGCGTCCGGGGTGTCCGAGGGAGCGGCAGAAGCCCCCTCAGGGGCCTTCTCAGGGGCCTTCTTCGGAGCAGGTCGGCGAGCCCGGTCGTCGCGGCGCCGGTAGATGGTGCCGATGATGCGGCCCCGCTCCCCGGCCTGGTCGTTGCGGACCTCGGGGTCGGTCTCGGCCAGAACGCGTCGCTCGTGATCGGTCAGGCCGGCGAATTCGTCCTTGGTGAGGTCGTCGATCACGGGGTCGGGAGGCGGCGGGCGGAAGCGGCCCTCTCGGGCCGCCTTTTCCTCGCGGGCCCGGCGCCGCTGGGCCTCGAGGTTGGCCTCACTCAGCCGCTGGAGGGTGATCAGCCCTCTCGTGGTGGGCGGCGAGCCGTCGTACACCGGGCCGGGGTCGGCCTTGCCGCGCCCGGTCCGGCGAGGCTCGGTCGGCTCGGGCCCGGGACGCGGCGGACTGGAGAAGCCGTCCCGGGCCGTCTCGTCCCGCCCGGACCTGTCCGGGCGGGGCTTGTCCGCCGCGCCGGGCCCTTCGCCCTCGGACCCCTCGCGGCGGGCCCGGGCCCGCGCGTCCCAGCGGCGCCCCAGCTCCTCCTCCGTTTCGTCCCACGCCGCCCACCGTGTCCGGGCGTACTCCGCTTTCTTCGCGGCCTTGGTGGGCCAGCGCTCCTTGTGCCGCTCGGTGGCTGCCTCCCAGGAGTCGGCCCACACGGTGCGCGCCCAGGCCCGGGCCGCACCGGCCGGTTCCCCTCCTCGCAGGGACTTGGCCTCAGCGGCGCGGATACGCGCCATCTTGCGCAGGTGGGAGGGCGGCGCGGTGCCCTTCCAGGCGTGGGTGACGGCCTCAGCCGACTTGCCGAGCACGAGCGTGAAGACCGTCCAGGCGAAGACCAGCTCGAACATCGGCGGTCACCGCCCCACCGAGGACAGGGCCGTCTCGACGCTGGCACCCACGCTGCCGACCAGGTCCAGGGGGACCAGGAAGGGGCCGGCGGCCAGGAGGAAGAACGTCGGGGCCAGGAAGCCCGCGACGATGTTGAACTTCTTGATCCCCTTCTCCTGGAAGTCGAACCAGAGCAGCACCGAGCAGATCCCGGCCAGCACGAGGTTGACCGCCACCCACGGGGCGACCTGGTCGAGCCGGGCCAGCATCGGCCCGCCGAACTCGGCGATGGGGTAGGCCACGGAGAGCCCGGCGATCACCGCGCACCCGAGCATGAACCGGTTGAACTTCTTCTTCATCCACAAACCGATGAGCAGCCCGAACGCGATCGCGCCCAGGACGCTGAAACTCGCCCACATCAGGGGAGCTCCTTTCTTGAAAGTGCGTATGTGCAGGTCAAGCGGTCAGAACAGGGCGGCCAGGGCCGCCCAGGTGGCGGTGATGGGCCAGGCCGGGATGCGCACGAGCACACCCAGGACCTCGGGGGCGTAGGGCACCTGCCAGGTCAGCGAGAGCAGCACCAGGAAGGTGAGCCACCGCGAGGGCCGCTCCCCGATCCACTCCAGGGCGTAGGCGGCCGCGCTCGTGGGCAGCGACACCGCGAAGAACGCGGCGATCGCGCCCTTGCGGGCCCACCCCTGCTGGGGTCCCCACGCGCCCTCGCGGGCGTAGGCGAACTGCTTGGACAAGGACGGCCGGTCCTGGCTCCAGATCTCGGGGGGCACGAACGAGTCCCGCGCCCATGCGCCGAGCCGCTCGCCGATGCCGGGCCCGACCTTGACCGGGGCCTCCTCGGTGACGGCGACCTCGGTGGAGGGGCCCTTGCCGGGCGGCTCAGGCGGCTCGGGAGCGGCTGTGGCGGGCGGGCGCGGGTCCGGGGCGGGGGTGTCCGACCCGGACGTCCCCCCGGACACCCCTTTCACCTCTGTGACCTGCACAGATGGAGGGGTGTCCGGGGTGTCCGGGGTCGTTTGTCCCCCCCACAGGGAGGGGGCCAGGGACGGGTCGCGGCGGCTCATCGGACCTCCACGGCCAGGCCCTCGGAGGAGGCGGCGGGCACGAGCGGCTCCACGGTCAGGGGGGCCTGGAGGCTGTCCAGGATCGGCCCCGGCTCCTGGCCGCACCGGATCGCCTCGTGCGCCGTGGTGATGCGGGTTTGGAGGGCGTCCGCGAGCTGGTGCAGGTGCTCGCCGTAGTAGAAGCCGGTGTTCTTGTTGGCCTCGTTGCGCAGCAGGATCCGGACCAGGACGATGTTGGTCAGCGCCGCGTCTACGGGCTGCTGGTTCTCCATGCGGGGCCGGGTCAGGGGCAGCGGCTCCGCGACCAGGTTCTCCACGGCCGCGCGGGCGGTCTCGGCCTGGTCGGCGCGGACCTTCTCGGCGGCCAGCTCGGCCTGCAGGCGCTCGATCTCGGTACGCGCCTTGTCCAGGGCCTCTTCGGCGTCGGCGTGCGCCTCGGCCATCTCCGAGAGGGCTTCCTCCAGCCGGTATCCCTCGCTGGCCAGGTGATTGCGGTGTTTCACCGCTTCGTAGCGGGCCTGGGCGTGCTCGACCAGGGCGTCGTGCTGACGGGTGATCAGGTCGGTGCAGGGGCGGTGCATACGCTCGCGCACCAGCTCGATCAGGGACATCGGATCTCTCCTCACAGGTCGAACAGGGCGGCCTGGGCCGCGCTGCTGTCGGGGTGTTCGTCCAGGTGCTCAAACACCTGTTCATCAGCAAGAACGTGGGTGCGGACGATGTCTCCGGTCCACCCGCAGGAGCAGGTCGGCCGGTGCAGGACCCAGTCGGGGACCGGCACAGGCCGGATCTGGACGCGGTGCCTCACGCGGCCACCGCCAGGGGGCGGACCGAGCGGGCCAGGCCGCGCCGGTAGCGGTTCGCGGTACGAACTCCGCCGGCGTTCCCGGCCCTGTTGGACCGCCACCTGAGCTGGCCAGCCACCTCCTGCCCGGCGATGAGCCCTTCGTCCCTGAGCTGCGCTTTTGTGCGCGGGTCGGGGGCGAACCGGGGCGACCGGCCCCACGCGGACGTGGGGGCGCCGGTCGGATCGAGGAACGGGTGGGAGGTGGCGGCCATGTGGGCCTCCTTCCTGGTCAAAGGGTGGGAAGGGCCGCCGCATGGGGTGCGGCGGCCCGTGGGAGCCCCGCGCGGGGCGGGGCACGGCTTCTTCGGAACGGTGGGCTGATCAGGGCCTCCTTCGCTGGTGAGGGGCGGATGGGTGGACAGGGCCGTTCACGCGTCGGCTCACCCCTCCACAGGGGTGTCACTTCGCGTGTCGCGGCACCGGAGTGGTGAGCAGGCCCGCCCCACAGGACGGGTGGGGCGGGCCTGCTCACCCGCCGGAGCGGGTGAAGGGGGTGTGGCACCCGCAGGTCAGAGCGGGTGCCACACCGTGGCGGTGGTGGTCAGGACTGCGGGTTGAACGCCTCCATCAGCTGGGCGTACTCGGCGTCCTCCATGAGCGCCTCCCGGTAGCGGGAGACCGAGCGGGGAGAGCAGTCCATCCGGCGAGCGGCGTCCCTGATCCCGAGCGTCTCCCCCCGACCCAGCTGCCACTGGGCGTACTCGACCAGCTGGCGCTGACCCTGTTCCGGGGTCGGCGGCCGGGGCCAGGTCCGGCCCTTCGGCTGGGGCGAGTCAGCCTCGGCGTCAGCCGTGGCGGCGGGTGCGGCAGAGGGTGCGGCACCCGTGGCACCGGCTGTGGCGGCAGGTGCGGCACCCTGTGGCACCCGCAGGTCAACGGGTGTGGCACCCGTGGCACCCGTGGCACCCCCCGCATGCGCCTGGTGCGCGAACCCGAACCCCGTCCCCGCCACCGGCGCCCCGCCCACGGGCGGCAGGCCGAACCCCGAGGGGTCGTCGGGCACCCGCGTGTAGGGCCCGCCGGCCCCGGCCCCCAGCTCGAAGGGGCTCGTCAGCTGCAGTTCCACCTGCAGCTCGTTGCGCTGCTTGAGCAGGGAGACGTTGGCCCGCTGGATCGTCATCTGCTCCTGCACCTGGAGGTTGACGGCCTCCTGGCGCATCTGCGACTCGGTCTGCCGGCGGATGCGCTCGGACTCGGCGTCGGCCTTCTGGCGCTTGCGGTCGGCTTCGGCCTTGGCCGTGGTCAGCTCGGACTCAACGTCGGCCTTGGCGCGGACGTAGACGGTCTCGCTGCGGATCTGCGCCAGCTCCTCCTCCTGCTCGGGGCTCAGCCCCGTGGAGAGCTTCTGCGCCCGGCGCTGGTCCTCCTCCTCGCGGCGCCGGGCCTCCCGCGCGGCCGCGGCCGCGGCCTCCAGGCGGGCCCGGGTCCGCTCGCAGCGCAGCGTGGTCAGCCAGTGCCATCCGGCCTTGGCCGCCAGCGGCAGCACCGCCAGCAGCACCATGGGCCAGGAGGTCACCACGCCGTGCACGACCAGGACCACCGAGGCCAGGAGGGCCAGCGCCCACCCGGTGCGGGTCAGCGCCGGGGACACGCGGCCGGTCGTGGAGGCCTGCTTCCACTCGATGGCCAGCAGCCACAGCCACACGGCCTCCACACCGACGCCGGCGCCCAGGCCGACCACGTGCGGGACGGTCTGTCCCTCCTCCCCGACCTCCCCGGCCAGCCGGGACAGGTCCCACACCGACCACACGGTGAAGACCGCGGAGGCGGCGGTGACCACCGAGGCGATCACGCGGGTGAAGTCGATGCCGCCGGGGTCGTCGGCGATCACGGTCGTGGGCAGGTCCTGGTCGGCGGCCTCGCGGTCCTGGTCGGCCGCCGGTGCGGGCTCGGGGGGCGGCGGGTCGGCGGTCTCGTACGGTTCAGGGTCGGCAGTCTGCGGGTTCTTCATCGTCAGCCCTCCTTCGGGGCGCGTCGATCGGTGTGGTCGGGGTGGGGCAGGTCGTGTTCGGTGTGGATCAGGGTGTGGCCGGTGCGGGCCAAGAGCACCGCGGTCGCGGTGCACAGCAGGGCCAAAGCGCCCACCATCAGCAGAGCGGTCACCGCTTCTTCCCGCAGGCCCAGCACACGTACTGGCCCAGGAAGACGTCCCAGTCCATGGGCTGGGCGTTGCAGCAGCGGGGGGCGTGGCTGCGCTGGGCGAAGCGGCGGAGTATTCGGCTCATGCGGCCGCCCTCCGCTCCGCGACGAAGTCGCCAGCCTCGGTGGTGTCGGCGGGCCAGGTGCCATCGGTGTCGACGGGGATCAGCTCCAGCACGGGGCGCTCCACGGCGGGGGTGCCCAGGACCTCCCACACCGCCAGGAGCAGCACCCGGGCGGGCAGCTCGCCGAGCCAGTGCTGGTAGCCCTCGACCAGCAGGGCGATCTGGGAGCGCTCGTCGGCGTTGGTGTGGGCCTGCACGCGGTGGGTGGCCGCCTCGACCTCCGCCAGGTCAGCGAAGTCGGTGACGAGCTCCCACGGGCAGGTGGGGCAGTCGCGGGTGGTGATCTGGCGCTGGCGGGTACGCTCGTTCTCGCGCATCGGTTCCTCTTCCTCAAGATGGGTGTTCAGGTGTGCGAGAGCCCCGCCAGGGCTGCAATCCCGGGCGGGGCTCGCTTCGTGTCGTGGGCCGGTCAGGTCACCGGCGCGGAGTGCCGGGGTCGATCACGACGCCGTCCTCGATCACAACGCCGTCCCCGAAGACGAAGTCGCCGTGCTCGGCGCCGGCCTCAGCCGCGGCGGCGAGCGCCTCCGCGACCCGCTTCGGGTCGCCGTTGCCGATGGCGGAGTTCTTGATCCAGCTGGCCATGGAAGCTCCCTCTCATGTGGTGTGGACCGGGCGGTCCCCCCGGGCCACCCCCCAGGACGGAAGGGGTGGACCAGGAGCACCGGCCGGAGCTACTTCTTCTTGGCGTCCTTGTCGGGCCCGGTGTTCACGGTCTTGCCCTTGACGACCCGGCCGTTGACGATCGTGGCGCCCTCGCCCACCGCGCAATTGGAGATCGTGACGCGACCGCCGGTGTTGACGATCCCCGTGTTGACCTGCTCGTTCTCGTAGTTCGCCATGTGCTCTCCTTCGTGGTGTGGTGGACCCTGGTGGTCCCCCGGACCGCCCCGGCCCCGCGCGTCGAGCGCAGGGCCGGGGCGGACGGGCACCCCAGGGGGTCAGATGACGACGGGCGCGTCCTCGTCCTCGTACTCCTCGCGGCGGCGGGCTTTGGCGTACTCCTCACTGAGCCGGTCGAGCAGAGCCTTGGCCTCGGCCTCGGTGAGCCCGTACCGCCTCTCCAGCCTTTGCTCGGTCGCGAGCTGCCCGTCCTGCTGTCCGTCCAGGAGCCACTCAGGGGAGTAACCGGGATGGACCAGCTGCGGGTCCGGCTCGAACGCGGCCAGCGGGAGCGCGAGAACCGCCTGCGCGAAATCCAGATGGCCGCGGGCTATGGCGTGGGAGACGGCGCGGGTGCGGCGCACCTCCAACGGCTCCCGGTACTCGCGCAGCTCCTGCTCCAGGTCCAGGACCCGGGTCCGGGCCTCATACAGCTGCTCGCGAAGCCCCTCGACCTGCCCAGCCGCGTCCCAGCGGGCTCCGGTCTCGTTCTCAAGGTCGATGCGCAGCTTGGCCGCCTCGCGGTCGCGGTCAGCGATCCGGGCGCTGGCCGTACGCAGTTCGACCTCCAGCTCCTGGACCCGGTCCTTGCAGCGTCGGTGCATCATCCGGCAGTGGTCCTTTCCGTGGTGGGCGCTGTTCAGGCAGTGATCGTCTGGGGGGCACGGCCGTCGCGGCTGTAGCCGCACACGATGCAGTCCTGGTCGCCGGGGCTGTAGGTCGAGCAGGCCTTGCACCGCCAGATGGAGGTGGCGGCCAGGGCGTCGCGTTGGGCGGTCAGCGCCGCGATCTGGGCGTCCAGGAGCGCGAGGGGGTCCACGCCGCCGACGATCACGCGGCGGGTGCCGATCTTGGTCACCGTGTAACCGCAGGCCCGCAGGGCCTCCACGACCTCGTCGGTGCCGTCGACCCCGTCGTTGGACAGGACCACGAGAAGGCCGGCGGGGGTTTCCGTGCCTTCCCAGATGGCCCGGCCCAGCGCCTGGATGATCGGGTAGACGTCCCTCTTGGGGGGCTGCTGCATGGCGCGGTCCTTTCTGGTGTGTGTGCTGGTCAGGCGGCGGTCAGTAGGTCCAGGCCGTGGTGTGCGGCGGCGTGGCGGCGGGTGCGGGGCTCGATGGCCAGGACGCGGCGCAGCGTGGCGCGGCCCTCGTCCGGGGTGGACCAGGCGCCGGTCAGCTTCGTCGCGGCGTCCTCGTCGCCCAGGACCTCGGCGAGGTCGTCGTGCACGGCCACGGCCAGGTCCTCGGCGGCCTCGCGGTCATCGTGGACCTGGCCGTCGTCGTCGCCCGGGTGGTGCGGGTGGTGCGGGGCGATGGTGTTCGGGGCGTCGGGGGCGGTGGACTCGGGGTAGATCCGCACCTCGGAGTCGTAGACGGCCTTGGGGTTCGCCGGGGCGGGGGCTTCGGGGGTCTGCTTGACCGCGGGGAGCAGGGGGGTGATGTCGGTGATCCCGGCCCGGGCGGCGTGCTCGGCGAGGAACTCGACGTCCTCCTCGCGGGTCTCCTCCCACAGCGCGTCGTGCAGGCGGGTGTGCTCGGCCCGCCAGGACCGCTCGGGCTGGAACATGAGGTCGCTCGCGAGGCGGCCGCCGGCCTTCTCGATCGCCACGGCGATGTCCCAGTCAGCAGAGGTCGTACCACCCTCGGTGGCCACACGTACGACATCGGCAGTGGTGGCTCCCGTGGCGGCGACAACCTTCGCGAACAGGGACACGACTCCTCCAGCTGGCTTAGGATGCGTCAAACTTGCCAAACGCATCTTCCCTTCCAAACGCTTGGTGCGTTTGGCTGGTCCAAACTTTAGCCAGGCTGTGGTGTAGGTGTCAAGCGTTTGATACGTTTGGCGCAGCCAAAAGAATCCGGCAGCAAGGAGAGCGAGATGCCAGCACAGAGGACGCCCTTGTATCTGCAGCTCGCAGAGCGGCTCCGTACACGGATCACCAGCGGCGAGCTTCAGCCCGGTGAGCTGATGCCCACCGAGAGGGAGGTGGCCCAGGAGGCGAACGTCAGCCGCGCAACGGCCGCAAAGGCCCTGGAGGTACTGGAGCAGGAGGGCCTGCTCACCACAGGCCACAGCCGTGCCGGACGCCGGGTCCGCCGCATCCAGATCATGCCGGTACACGCGAGCCGCACCGAATCCCTGGAGCGCCGACGGGCCGCCGGTGTGGACGCCTGGGTCGCCGACGCCAAGGAAAACGGGCGGGAGCCCGGCCAGACCATCGACGTGGGGCTCGTCTCCGCCGATGAAACCATCGCCAGCAAGCTCGGCCTGGACCCGGGCGAGACCGTGGTGGCCAGGCGCCGCATGCGCACCCTGGACGGCGAACCGTCCAACATGGCCGACACCTTCTATCCGATGTCGGTCGCCCAGGCCGTCCCCGGGATCATGAGTCCCGCCGACGTTCAGCCCGGCGTGATCGCGCTCATGGCCGAGCACGGCTACGAGCTGACCCACTTCGTAGACGAGCTGCGGTGGCGCCCGCCTACCCCTGACGAAGCTCACCTGTTGCGCATCGGCCAAGGAACCGCCGTGCTGATCCAGTGGCGCACCGGCTACATCGATAACGAGGCCGTGCACCTGACCCGCACCATCTGGCCCGGCGACTCCATCGCGCTGATTTTCGAGCTGCCCGCATGAGTTGGAGCGTGCGCCAGGCCACCCTTGAAGACCTCGATGACGTGGTGCGCATCCTCAACGAGGCAGGGAATCGCCTGGCCGAGAAGGGCTATGACCAGTGGGGGCGCGGCTGGATGCCGCATTCGCGCATGGCGGCCATGATCGAACGGGGCGAGACCTTCGTCGTCCACAACGGGGCCGGCCACCTGGACGCCACCATCACCATGGCCCCCGACCCCGGCCCGTTCTGGCTTCCCGAAGAGCGGGCGGAGCGGGCTGTCTACCTCGGCAAGCTCGCCCGTGCCGACGACGCCACCCCCGGAGTCGGGGAGTGGACGATGAACGTCTGGGCCCCTGCCTGGGCCCGGAAGCAAGGGTTCGAGGTGATCCGTCTCGACGCCTGGGCCACCAACCCGGATCTTCACGCGTACTACCGGTCCCGCGGGTGGAAGTACGTGCGAACCGAGCGTGTCGAGGGCAACAAGTCCGGGGCCCTCTTCGAGCTCCGGCTGCCTGCCCATGGCCAAGGCTGAGCCCTCCGCACACGTGGGGTCGGAAGTACGCATTTTCCGGCTCCACCGCCGAGTTCTTCCAGAAGGCCTTGGGCATCGCCTAGAACCTCGCCGAGGCGATCGTCCAGCGCTGTGGCCGCTTTCGGCCAGATCGAATCCCGTCTGCCGACTCCAGGAGACCGCGAGGCCAGGTCGGAAAGTTCGCAACGGCAGGGCTTCCGCGCAACCGAACGACCCAACAGAAGCTGCGAAACCTTGGTTGCGCGGCCCCTCTCGGTTGTGATCCGAGAGGGGAGTGTTACCCACAGAGAGCCAGAATGGTCGCTGTGGTACGCGGTACCCATGAAAACGACGAAGGCCCGGGGGGCAACCCGGGCCTTGTCACACAAACAGATGAGCTGGTCGATCGTGGACCAGGACGCTCACCCAGACACCACCCATCGTACCCATTCGGGGCGATGAGTCCACTGAGCTGCCCTGCCCGCGGTCGGTCCGGAAAGGCCACCGCTTTGCCCCACTCCATCCAGCAGCCGGTCAGGGACGACGGCTCACCCATCCTGGGCCCCTCCGGGCGCCCGCTCTACCTTCCCCACACCCAGATCCCCGGCTGGGCAGTGTTCAACGAGGAGGTGGACGCCAGCGCCCTGGGCCTGCTGGCGTTCCTGTACCTGTTCGTCGACCAGGCCAAGGGGGAGCTGTCCTCCTCCATCACTACCGCCGACATCTGCAAGCGCTTCGGCGTGCAGCCGGACACCGTGATGCGCGCCACCGCACGCGCGCGCAGCCCGCTCGGCCTGATCCCGCGCCTGGCCCAGGCCCACGCCCTGACCGTCGGCCCGAACTCGGTCAAGACGCGCGACTGCGAGCAGTGCCAGACCGTCCGGGACGAGCCGTGCCCGCCCTCGTGCACCTCCCGCAAGGGGCGGATCCGCCGGGCCCCGCGCTTCGAGCTGGCCTACGACCCCCCGGGCGGCTTCGCCTACCCGGGCCCGCTCAGCCGGTGGGAGTGGCACAACCCCAAGCGCCTCGCCAAGCGCCTGCGCGACGAGGGGCCGGACAGCACCCTGCCGCCCCAGAACCGCATGGAGGTCCTGCCCTTCGTCCAGGTGATTTCCTGGCCCATCCTGGACCGCACCATCGGCCTGATCGAGCTGGGCGTGTACGTCTTCCTTGCCGCCCACACCAGCCTGGCCGACGGAGCGATGTCCACCGGCGAGGACCTGTACCGCAACGCGATCGGACGCCGCTTTGGCTGGTCCGACAACCACGTCAGCAAGATCACCAAAACCCTGGAGGACCGCAAGCTCATCGCCAAGAACGGGCTCGTACAGGGGTCGGAGCACCGCTTCGGCCACACCAGCGAACCCACGTCCTACGTGGTCCGGGTGATGCCGCCCGCCGGCCTGATGCACCCCGGACCCCTCGGGGCCGGGGAGCAGCGCGACGCGGACCTCATCACCCAGCGCCAGGAAGCCGTGCGGTCCGTCCCCGAAGCAAGCCTCCGATTTCCTCGGGTGCCCTCTGACCTGCGAATTGTGGGTAACTCGGGTTTTCCACAGGAGGGCACCCGCGCAAATGAGGGGCTGTGGACGGGGAAATCGGAGGCTGTGGACGGGGAAATCGGAGACCTAAATACACACCCCACTACACACCCTCAGACACACCCCTCTCCGTCCGCGCAGCAGCCTCAGCCACAGGGCGGGGTGCCGCATCCGCGCGGTGCGGCCACGGATGGAGAAGAGTTCTCTCAGGGAGGGTCGAGGTCCGGCGCGGAGCCGCCTGCGGCGGCCCCGGCCGTTCCCGACCCGGTGCTGGTCCTGGTCGAGCGGTACGTGCCGTCGGGGATGTGCCTGAAGGGTCAGGACGACCAGCGGTCGCTCGTCCGGCGCCTGCGGACCCTGCTGGAGGCGGGTCACCTGTCCGAAGGCGAGCTCGGTGACGTCTTCGACGGGCTGGAACAGGTGGTCAAGCCGTTCCCCGTGGTGGCGAACCGGCTCAGCTCGGTCTCGCGGCTGACCGCGCACCTGGAGGTCGTGCGCCGGCGCCGGGCCGAGGAGGCGGCAGCGGTCGCCTCTTCCACCCGTGTGCCGGGTGAGGGGCACTGCCTCGAGCACAACCTCGCCTGCATGCCCGAGCTGTACCTGAAGTACAACGCCCCGATGTGCGTGGAGTGCGAGAAGGCCCTCCAGGGCAAGCCCCGGGCCGCAGTGGGCCAGGGTGGCACGGACGGAGAAAACCAGGGGTGGTCAGAGGAGGAGGTCGCGGAGAAGTTTCGCCAGAGCCTGGACAACGCCCGCACCGGTGCTCGTTCTCCGAGGCGTGAGCAGCAGCCAGCTGCCGCCCCAGGCCCCCTGGAGGCGTTCCTGAAGGCCATGGAACCCCAGCCGGAGCCCGCGTACTGCGGATCCTGCAACCAGGAGTTCCGCACCATCACCGTCCAGGTGAGCGCGACGCACGTGGAAAGGCGACGCTGTCCTCGATGCCATTGGAGCGTGGCCAAGGCGGGGTGAAGCAGACATGTCACCTTTACTTTGTATAGGTGGGGTACGGATGCACCAGCCTCAGATGACATCAGCCCACGTGACTGGTCCGGCCGGGGTTCTGGCGCGAGCCTCCGGTGGGTGCGCACATCGGATGCGCGCCAGGTTCCCGGTCGGCTCGGGGGGTCCCGGGGGCGCGAGCCCCCGGGTACCACCAGTCGTTCGCCAGGGACGCTTTGAGGGGTGTGTCCTGTGCCATGAGGCACCACACTCCTCCTTTGTAAGAGAGAACCCGGCACTCTGGTGCTGTGATCAGGCAAAACGTCGTAGTGAAGGTGTGCTGGAACACGCCTTCGCGACAGTGGAGGCGTGTTCGGGCCCCACACTCGCCAGGAGCGGTTCGACGAAGGCGTGTTCCAGCACAACAAAATGACGCAGTTAGATAGAGTTTCTGTACCCCCACCTCTGTTCGATGTGCCGGGGGTGCATCACACAGACCCACACGATCGACCGGGAGAGTACGTGGCGACACCAGCGAGGAAGCCGACGCTGCGCAGCCTGCCCGGGCTCAAACCACCGGAGCCGCCGCCGGTGGAGGAGGTGACCAAGAACCACACCATCAAACTGGCCCACGGCGACGAGCTGCACGTCACCCGCCAGGCCCGGACCCAGTACGACTTCGTCGGCGGTAGCTACTACCAGATGTCCCTGCCCCTGTCCTTCGAACTCGGGCGGCTCCGGCTCAGCGGCGCCGAGTTCTCCCTGCTGCACCTCCTCATGGGGTCGCAGGAACGGGGCGGCATCATCAAGCTCAAACAGACCGAGATGGCTGAGGAGATGCGTTCGGAGCGCGGTGAGGTCAACAAGCTGCTGAAGAGGCTGCGCTCTTGGGGGCTGGTCATCCCCGTGAGCCGCGGCGTGTACCGGGTCAACCCCCGGGTCGCCTTCTACGGCACCAGCAGCGAACAGGCCGAGGTCATCGCCCAGCTCCCCGACGGCGCCCCCGAGATCACGTTGCCCCAGCCCCGGGACGCCCGCGGCCGGACCACGAAGAAGGCGGACGGATCATGAACGAGGCTCGAGAGTCGGTGGGCGAGTACGGGTACTTCACCAGCAGTGAACTCACCCTGGTGATGCCCATGTACCGCCTCAGCTCGACCCAGCGTGACGTGTGGGACACCATCCTGGGCTGGATGGAGCCCGGCGGTCTTGTGCGCCGTGGCCGCCAGGACATCGCTGACCGGCTGGGCATCCACCCCAACACGGTCAGCAGCGCGTTGTCCCGGCTGATCGAGCTGCGGTTGCTCTGGCGCAAGGGTCAGCGTCTGTTCCAGGTCAACCCCCACGCGGCCTACAAGTCCAAGACCGGTGACCCGGAGGAGTGGCTGCGAGCCGTGGCGGACCTCTCCGGAGAGGCGCCCTCCCTGTTCGCTCCCACCTACACACGCCGGCCCCCACGGCGTCGGGACGACGGCCGAGCGAAGAACCGACACCTCAGGTCGGTCTAGGGGGCGAACCAAGTACGCCGGAAAGCGGCAATGGGCCATCGTTCCCGCAGGTCAGAAGGTAGACCAATCAGCATCGGTCCTTCCTGAGCTGGACTTCATCAGACGAAGGAATCCTTCATCAGATGAAGCGCGTTGCCCCTTCCGGCCGTACTTGGTTCGCTCCCCGTCTAGGGGTGGGGCCAGACCGGCCTCGAACCCGAAGGGGGCCGCAGCCGCCGGCTGCGGCCCCCTTCGGGCGTAAAGCGCATCTGATGCAATACGCACGCTTAGCGCACGTAGCTGATGTGGACGTGATCCTGGTGATTTTCCGTGAGGCTGCCCCTGTCTTCCATCCCGCACCACTTGCCGCCGGGCACGTCAGGGACGTCGTTGTACCAGTGCGGGGTGCGGTCCGAGCGTGTGCACGCGGTCCAGCCGGGGTTCCAGATGCTCTGCTTCCAGATCACGTACTTCACGCCCAGGCGCTCGAAGTTGCTGACGTACCAGAGCGCGAGCTGGTCGCCGGCCGCGTCTTCGGCGGCCGACCCGGCGGTGCCGATGCCGGTGGTCATCAGGTCGCAGGCCTGCCCCAGGCCGTGGTCGTCGGCGGTGGAACGCAGGCAGTACGCCGATCCCGGCCGCGTCCACTGGGCGTCCGGGAACGCGGCGATGGCGGCGTCGCGGCTCGCGCACGAGAGCGGGGTCGCCGACGTGGGGGTGGAGGTGTCCTCGCACGATCCGATCGGGCCTGAGCCGATGCCGGTCAGGTCGGGTGCGTCGCCGCCGCCGGCTGCGGCCCCCGGGCCGACGGGGATGGCGTTGTACTCCTCGGCCTTGGCGATCACCGTGTCCACGTACCGCTGGCTCTGGTTGTAGGCCCGGACGCGCGCCTCGAGCGTGGCGGGGTCGGTCAGGTCGGTCTCGCCGGGGCCGCACAGGTAGGCCACCGCGGCGCGGGCGGCGTGGAAGATGTTCTGGGGGTCGGGGTCGCTCACCCCGGGGTTGGCGTCGGGCGCCCAGGCCGTCCAGGTGCCGGGGATGAACTGCATCGGTCCCACCGCTCGGTCCCATGCGCTGTCGCGGTCGTAGCGGCCGCCGTCGGTGTCGGGGATCGCCTGGACCCGGTCCCCGCGGTCGTTGATGATGCCCCCGTTCAAGGCGACGCCGACGATCGGCGGGCTCACCGTTCCGTCCGCGCCGACGGTGCCGCCGTAGTACAGCCCGTGCTGAGATTCTTCGTGGCCGATACCGGCCAAAAGTCCCCAGGTCATACCGGTGCAATCCGGGGCGATCTCCTCGGCTGCGGCCGCGGCCTGCCCGTAGGCCTGCAGGACCACGTCGGGAATGCCGTCCACGTGGGCCGGAGTTCCATTTTCGCTGGTGGGGGAGCCGAAGCCCGAGCACGCGGTGGTCGAGACCAGGAGCAGCGCCAGGGCCGCGGCCTGCGTGCGGCGGGTGGGGTACCAGCAGCTCAAGGGGTTTTTCCACTTCTCGTGATTAATGGCTTGCACGTGCATGTCGTGGGGCGATGGTATAAATGCGCACGCTGAGCATAAAAGCACGATCAGGACATAAGGGGTGGAATGTCCGAAGAGGGACCAATGTCATTTCCCATGGTCACGCCACGTGCTATGGAATCGGCCGGTGGTACTCCCATCCACCCGGCCCCGCCGGGGCCGGTCGCTGCCCACGAGGTTCTCCTCGTGCCAGCGTCCCGAGAACACGAGCACGCCGCCCTCACCGCCGCGGCGCTGCTGACCGCCGTCGCCGACCCGGGCGAGGGCCTACTCGTGCGCGCCGTCCTGCCCCAGGACGACCTCGTGCCCGAGCGGCACCTGGTCGTGGTCGCGCCGTCCACCGCACGCGGCCTGGCCGACGCCACCGCGCTGATCTCGACCTGGCGGCCAGCCCTGGCCCAGCCCGGGCTGCTCGTCGTGCGCGACGTCCCGCTGCCCCCGCCTCGCATCGTGGTCCAGCGCACCCGAGCCCTGGCCGACCGGGTCGAGATCAGCGTGGAGATCCCCTACCTGCACCGGTTGCGCCTGGTCGACGAACCCGCCCACGCCCTCCAGGGCAAGGGCCGCGACGTGGCGCGTACCCGCCGCCGGCTGCGCGACATCCGTCGGCGCCTGTACACGGCGACCTTCCTGGCGGCCGGAGGAGGGCCGGGGGAGCCCGTGCCCTCCCTCACCCTGGACCCCGCCGCACCCCACCCCGTCGACCAGCGTGCCCACCTGCGTGTGAGCACCCGACTCTGAAACGAACCCCTATGGACATGCTCTCCCTGGTCGTCGAAGCCGCGTCGGCGGCGCCCCTCCTGGACTCCGCCCCCCACCTGAGCGCAGCCGCCCCGGTGCCCATGGAGCCCTCGCCCACGGGCTACCCCAACTGGGACGCCCCGCCAGCGGCTCCGCCGGGCTTGGCCACCTACGGCGAGATGTGGATCGGCTGGGGGTACTGGGTCGCGGGCCTGGTGGCTTTCTTCGGCCTGGTCGCCGCCGGGGTCATGATGATGATCGGAAAGCTGGGCTCCCGCTCGGCCGTCTCCGCCGACGGGCTGCGCCACGGTGTCGCCGTCATCTTCGGCGTGTGCCTGGTCATCATGGCCACGAGCATCCTGACCGGATTGTTCGCGACCTGATGTCCACGCCAGCGCAGATCGCGCGCAACGCCGCCCGCTCCCGCCGCCGCCTCTACGTGGCTCTGGGAGCCCTGCTGCTCGTGGCCGCGGTGGCCGCGACCTGGTTCGTGACCCGCACCAACAGCGGGCAGATCCCGCCGCCCGAGCCCACCGCCGCCCCGAGCGCCGCCCCGCCCTCCCCGGGCGAGGAGGACTTCGTGCCGGTCGCCGGCCAGGACATGGCCCACGACCGGTTCCCGGTGGGCTTCCCCCACAGCCCCGAGGGCGCCGCGTCCATGGCCGTCGTCTACCTGCAGGCCCTGTCCACGAACGACGCCGAAGCCCTGGCCTTCGCCTTCGACGCCTACGCCGACACCACCGACCCCGACGCCGACGTCGACGAGTGGCTCTTCCCCCTGCGCGCCGACGACATCGAGGACCACCTGCCGCCCGGCGGGAGCTTCGACCGCGAAGCCTTCCCCTCGCCCAGCTCCTACTACTACATCGCCCCCGTCGGCGTGACGTGGGACGAGGTCGACGCCGACACCATCGACGTGTGGGTGCTGGCGAACGAGGAGGTCAGCGACGGCAGCACCGCGGCCTTCACCCGGTCCTACATCCACGGGATGCGCCTGGAGTGGGATGCGTCGGTGCGCTCGGGGGACTGGGTGATCACCGACATCGAGGACCCCAGTAGGTCCGCGGCCTTCGACCTGGGCGAGGAGTACTACAGCCTGGAGCACGAGCTGTGGCAGCCCATCTTCTTCCCCGAGGGGGACGCGGGAGACGGGGAATGAAGCGCGCGTGGATGGTGGTGCTGTACGCCCTGTGCCTGGTGTTCCTGGTGCCCGCGGCGGCCTTCGCCGACGAGTACGACAAGGACTCCGCCGACGCGCTGGAGGCCGCCGGCTGGCAGGGCATGACCGGCACGGACATGGGCGACACCGGCCAGGGCATCGTGGGCGACACCGGCCGCGTCCTGCGCTGGTGCAAGACCGAGACCGACATCAACGACGACGACCGCGCCTCGGTGCCCTTCCTCGGCGACGCCGTCGTCGAGGACGCCCTGGAGGAGTTCAAAGCGTTCTACCGGGACGCCTACGAGGGCTCGGATGTGGCCTCGGACCCCGACACCGACTTCGTCATGGTGTGCCTGGCCCCGGACAGCGGTGACGAGCGCGACTTCTGCGTCACCAGGAACTTCACCATCCACTCGCGAGACAGCGGCTTCCGGGACGATGAGAAGGCGAATCAGTGCTGGGACTCCGAGGGCGAACCGTCCCGTAGCGGCGCCGAAGAGATCCGCGAGTTCATGGACGACCCCCTCGGGGCGATCGCCGACTCCACGCTGGCCCAGTTCGCGCAGTCGCTGGGCCACGGGGTTCGGTGGTTCTTCGCGATGCTGCTGTACTGGTGGATCACCATCCCCCACTCCGACGTGGAGAACGCCCCCGCGGGAGCCCTGTGGCCCTACATGATGGGCACCGGCATGCTGCTGGGCACCCTGCTGCTCATAGGGCAGGGCATCAAGATGATGATCTCCCGCCAGCCCGGGATCATCGTCTCCACCCTCAAGGGCCTGGCCGTGTTCGTCGCCACGTGTGCGTGCGGGGTGGCGGTGCTCGGCTCGGCCGGGCACGCCGCCGAGAGCATGACCATCGGCTTCCTTCAGCTCGGCAAGGACCTCAGTGCGCAGGGGTGCACCGAGTACCAGGCGTCCGTGCCCCAGGACGACGGCCTGGAGCTGGACTACCCGCCGCTGGAGGCCGCCGCCGACAGCGACGACGAGGACCGGGCGCTCACCGAGGAGGAGGCCGAGGCCGAGCGCGTGGGCGACCTTGGTAGGGCCTTCGGTAACTGCGCGGCGGCCGCCCTGTTTGCCCACGTCCCCTACCTGGGCTTCCTCGTCCTGCTCTACATCGCGGCGTTCCTCATGACGTTCGTGCAGGCGGTCCTGCTGGTGGTGCGCGAGGCGGCCCTGCCCCTCATGGCGCTGCTGCTGCCCATCGCCGCGGCCGGGCAGATCGGCGGCACCGCCAGCAAGCGGTGGCTGCCGGGACTGCTGGCGATGATGGCCACCCTGCTGCTCTACAAGCCCGCGATGGCCATCATCTTCGCGGTGGGATTCACCCAGGCCACCCTCTCCGACCAGGTGATCGACATCATCGGCGGCATGGTGATGCTCCTGTTCGGGGCCATCGCACCCGTGGTGATGATGAAAACGTTCAAGCCGCTGATGGCCAACGTGGTCGAGGGCGGGGTCTCAGCAGGGTCGGTACTGAACAACGCCTTCATGGCGGGGCAGATGGGCGGCTCGGTCTCCAACTTCGTGGAGAAGCACGCCCAGGTCCGCGCCGCGCAACGGCGCGCCGCCTCCGAGGCCGCCCACGCGGGCGGCGGGGTCGCGCTCACCGCGACCAAGCAGGCCGCCACCACCGGCGCTGCCGCCGCGGCAGGCCCGGCAGGGTGGGCCGCCAAGGCAGCGCAGACGGTGGGCCAGGCCTTCAAGACGATGGGCTCGCTCCTGCTCGGCAAGGGCGCCGGAGCTGAAGAGGGCGAGGCGCTGGGCCAGGCGGCGGGACGCTACACCCACACCCCGGGCGCCGAACAACCGCCTGGAGCTGACCGGCCTGGGGCTGCGGGGGGACTGCGGGTGCGCGAGCAGTCCGGAAACGAGCCGGTTCCCCCGTACACCCCCGCGGCCGCCGACCCCGGCATCGTCCCGGGCGGGGCCGCGCCGGCCCCCGAACCGGAGCCCCGCGCCTGGAGGAACGCTCCCCCAGTCGATGACCCCGGGGCGCCGGCGGACCCCGCTCCGCCAGCGGGAGCCAGCCGCCACCAGCAGGACCTGCCGCCGCTGCCGTCGGATGACCACGACCAGGAGGACCGATGAGTACACCGCTGTACGGAGGGTGGCGGCGGGTCCGCTCGCTCGGTGTCGCCGGGCTCGACGGCCGCCAGACCGGCCTGCTCGCCCTGGCCGTGGCCGCGCCCTTGCTGCTGGCACTGTTCCAGGGGCTGGTCACCGCCCTGTGGCTGGTGCCGGGCTCGGCTGTGCTCGCCGTGGCGGCTGCGCTGTCCATCCGCGGGGTGTGGGTGGTTGACCTGGCCTCGGCGTGGCTGCGGTTCAACGCGGCGCGGATGCGCGGCCAGACCGCCTACCGGGCCCAGATGTGGGCGCCCTACCCGCGCCGGTGGGACCTGCCCGGCGTGCTGGCCCCGACCCGGCTGCTCGATTTGAACGACCCCGGCCGCGGCGCCGTCGGGCTGGTCTGGAACCAACGCGGGGGATTGATGTCAGCGACCTACCTGCTCTCCCCCACCGGGGCGCTCCTCGCTGACCAGGGCACCGTCAACTACCAGGTGGGGGCGTGGGGACAGACCCTGGCCGCGCTCGCCGACGACACCGCCGTCTCCCACGCCGCCGTCACCATCGACCTG
This sequence comes from Nocardiopsis sp. NPDC055824, assembly GCF_053616335.1. Taxonomy (NCBI): domain Bacteria; kingdom Bacillati; phylum Actinomycetota; class Actinomycetes; order Streptosporangiales; family Nocardiopsidaceae; genus Nocardiopsis; species Nocardiopsis sp. NPDC055824. The sequence goes on along the minus strand of NZ_JBSHDN010000009.1, from coordinate 48,013 downwards.
ACCCCCGCCCTGGGCACCCACCTTCCCCAGCACGTGGCCGCGCGCACCGACCCCTCCTCCCCGGCGCTGGCCCGCCAGGTCATGGACGAGGTCGTGGCGGCCGCGCCGTCCACGACGACCCGGATCCGGGCCCGCCTGACGCTGTCGGTCGACCCCACGAAGACGTCTGCGCGCGACGTGGACTCCTCAGTGGCCGAGACGCTGCGTTCGCTCGGCGGGCTGTCGCTGTCAGCGGCCGGGGTGGACGTGTTGCGCCGCGCCAGCGCCGACGACCTCGCCCAGATCATGCGCACGGCGTTCGACCCCGACGCCGAGGAGGTCACCGACCCCGCCTTGTGGTCCCGGCTGGACTGGCCGGACGTGGGTCCGATCGCCGCCCAGGAGGAGTGGTCCTACTACGCCCACGACGGCGCCTACTCCGCGACCTGGTGCCTGGTCGAGGCCCCCCGGCAGTACGTCACGCACGACGTTCTGCTGCCGCTGCTGCTGCCCGGCCCCTACAGCCGACGGCTCACCCTGCTGTACCGCACGCTGTCCCGCGAGGAAGCCGGGAGCGTGCTCAAGAGGGAACAGGATGCGTCTACCGCGCGGCGGATCTACCACCACAAGACCGGTCGCGACCCTTCCGCGCGAGACGAGGCCGACGCCGCCCGGGCCGAGCGCGCCGCGGCCGAGGAGGCCCAAGGCGCTGGCCTGACAGAGTTCAGCCTGTTCGTGACCACCACCTGCTCCTCCTTCGAAGAACTGGAGGAAGCTCGACGCCACATCGCCCAGGCCGCCTCCCAGTCCCGGCTGCGCATGCGCCCCTGCTGGGGCGGCCAAGCCGCAGCTTTCGCCATCGGGCTCGGCGTGGCCGGCCTCTACCCCCCGGACCTGTGATGCGACGACACACCAAGCCGCCCCGTACCGTTACCGAGCGCGCCGAGGCCCCCCGGTTGCACGGGGACGTCATCGCCCCCAAGCGCGGGTGGCCCGACCCGGCCGCCGGCCGGGCCGGGCACGTGGAGACCGGCCACGCCTACCTGGGCACCACCCGCCAGCTCGCCGGCCTCTACCCCTGGATGCAGGCCAGCGGGTTGCCGGTCGAGGGCATCCCGCTGGGGCCGAACCTTTTCACCAGGCAAATGACGGCCATCGACCCGGCCGGATGGGTCGGCACCTTGACGACCAACCCGGGCGTTTGGGTGCAGGGCCAACCGGGCGTGGGCAAGAGCGCCATCGCCAAGCGCCTGTGCCTGGGGTATGCCGCCTACGGCTACCAGGTGCTGTGCCCGGGCGACGTCAAGGGCGAGTACTCCCAGCTCGTGGAACACCTGGGTGGACAAGTTGTGCGCATCGGCCGGGGCATGGACCGCATCAACCCGCTCGACAGCGGCCCGCTCGGGCGGAAGATGCACACCCTGCCCGACGCCGAACAGGAGCGACTCAAGTCCGAGATCAACGGCCGCAGGTCGGAGTTCCTCCACGGCCTGCTCTCCGGGGCGCACGGGCTGGGGCGGCGCACCACCGCCCCGGAGGCCTCCGCGCTCACCGAGGCCCTGCGCGTGACCACCGAACGCTCCACGCAGGACCCGACCATTCCCGAGCTGGTGGCGGTGCTGCGCTCCCCGCCCCAGGAGATCTACGACCGCCTCCTGGTCGCCGACCACGCCCAGTACGTGGAGCTGGTGCGCGAGGTCATCACCGCCCTGGGTAACTTGTGCGACGGGCCGTTGGCGGGCTTGTTCGACGGGCCCACGACAACCCCGCTGAACTTGGACGCCCCCGCGGTCAGCGTGGACCTGCGCTCGCTGCTCAGCGCCGGCGACCAGGTCGTGGCCGCCGGACTGCTCGCCACCTGGTCCTACAGCTACGCGGCCGTCGACACCGCGAGGGCGTTCGGTGCGGCCCACCGCCCGCTCATCCTGCCGCTGGACGAGATGTGGCGGGCCCTGCGCGCCGGCCCGGGCATGGTCGGCGCGCTCGACTCCATGACCAGGTTGAACAGGAGCAAGGGCGAGATCAGCTTGATGATCACGCACTCCTTGCGCGACCTGGAAGCGCTGCCCACCGAGGAGGACCGCGCCAAAGCGGCGGGCTTGATGGAACGCTGCGACACCATGGTGCTCGCCGCCATGCCCCCCTCCGAACTGGACCGCATCTCCGCCCAGCGCACCCTCACCGAGGAGGAGCGCCACCTCGTCTCCTCCTGGGCCTCCCCTTCCTCCACCGGAGCCGACGGCGCCCACGCCATCCACCCCGGGCGTGGCAAGTACCTGGTGCGCATCGGCTCGGGCGAACGCATCGGCGAGGCGGTGCAGCTCCAGCTCACCCCCACCGAGTTGAAGCTCTACGACACCGATGCGGCCATGCGCCGCAAGATCCGCGAGGAGGCCTGACCCGTGGCCCGTAACGATCGCCGCCAGGTGGGCTTCTTCGCGGGCGACCCCATGATGGCCACGGCCGCAGGCGGCCTGGTCCTGGTGTTCGCCCTGCTCGGCCTGGTGTGGCTCGGTGGCACCGCGGGCGCGTGGGCCTCCGGTGCCGGATGGCACCCGCCCCGCTTCGGGCCCGCCATGATCTTCGCCGCACTGCGCGGCCAGAGCCCGTGGCCCGGCGTGGACACACCCTGGATCGTCGGCGGGATCGCCGCCGTCGGCGGCGCGGTGGTTGCGGCAGCGACCACCGGGACAACCCTGTTCCTGGGGCGGTTCCGGGCGTCCGTGCCGGGACTGGCCACGGTGCGCGACGTCCGCGACTTCACCCACGGCCCCCGCCTCGAGCAGGCCCGGCGGCTGCGCACGGACCTGAAGGACAAGCCCCGCAAGGAGATCACCGGCGCCGACGTCGGCCTCATTCTCGGCTTCCTCGAAGGCACCCGCACCCTGTTGCGCGCCAGCTTCGAGGACGTCATCCTCATCCTGGCCGGACCGCGCTCGGGCAAGACCAGCCGGATCGTGGCCCAGCAGGTGTTGGAGGCCATCGGATTCTGCCTGGTCACCAGCGTGCGGGCCGACGCCTACGCCATCACTGCCCGCGCTCGGGGCAAGCTCGGCAAGGTGTTCCTGTTCGACCCCCAGGAGATCGCCCACCGCCCGCAGGAGACCTGGTGGGACATGCTCGGCTGGGCCGGACGCAAGCTCGACAACGCCCGCCGCGTCGCCAGGAACTTGTCCAAGACGGTGGAGGATCCCGACAAGCGCGGCGGGGACGCCTACTTCACCGCCGCCGGTCAGGCCACCCTCACCAACCTGCTCTACGCCGCCGGGCTCGGCGGCCGCCCCTTGTCGGACCTGCTCGCCTGGTCCACCGACCACCTGGACGCCGCCCCCGTCGACATCCTGCGCGAGCACGGCCTGGGCGCGCTGGCCGACAGCCTGCGGGAGACCGCCGAACTGCCCGATGAGACCCGCCGCGGCGTCTACGGCCACGTCCAGCAGGCCCTCATGCCCTTGTACGACCCCCAGATCGCCCGGTGGGTCACCCTCCAGGACGGCGCCACCGAGTTCGTCCCCGAGGACCACGTCGGCCGCACCGACACCCTCTACCTGCTCTCCAAGAAGGGCTCCGGCGGTGCCTCGGGGGTCATCGCCTCCCTCACCGACGCCTGTATCGACGCCGCCGTCACCCAGGCCGAAGCCACCCGCGGCGGACGCATCCAGCCCCCGCCCCGGCTGACCCTGGACGAGGCCGCGAACGTCTGCAAAATCGAGGACTTGCCCGACCTGTACTCCACCCTGGGCGGCATGGGCATCCAGGTCACCACCATCCTGCAGTCCTACGACCAGGGCGTGGACGCCTGGGGGCGCTCGGGGATGAAGAAGATGTGGGGCGCGGCCACCGTCAAGCTGATCGGTGCCGGTCTGGACGACTACTCCTTCGTCGACCAGGTCTCCCAGCTCGTCGGCATGCGCGCCATTGTGGAGGAATCGTTGTCCACCTCCCGCCAGGGCGCCTCCACCACCCGCTCGAGGCGTCGCGAGCGCATCATCGACGCCGCTGAGGTGCGCGAGTTGGAGAGGTCCACCGCGTTGATGTTCGCCACATCCACCAGGCCCGCACTGATTCGCATGCCCGCGTGGTTCGAGGGCCCCGACGCCGACCGGCTGGCCAAGGACAAGGAGGCCATGGACCTGGAGACCGAGCGCCTGGCCGCCGAGAAGACGACGAGGAGGAGCCCCGCGTGAGCGATGCAGAACCGGCGTCCACCGGCCAGGAGAAGAAGAAACCCGAGTACCGGGCCGACCTGCAGCACCTGGACTCGCCCTACTTTCCCCACCACATCCCGGGTGCCGAGCAGGCCGAGGTCGACAAGCTCGTGCAGTGGGTCGAGGAGTGGGTGGTGCCGACCTTCGTCTACGCGGTTCGCCAGGACCAGCCTTGGTGCCCGCAGTGGATCGAGCACGACGACGCCGTCACCTTCCTGCACGCTGCGTTCCGCGCCTTCCAGGACCAGGTCAACACCGAGGGCAAGAGCGGGCTGACCGGGCCCTCCACGTGGCTGCACCACCACCTGCTGCCCACGCTCAAGTACCTGCGCGACCCCCAGGGGCCCTTCAAGCGGTGTGCCCGCAGCACCTCCAAGGTCGAGCACCATCTCCCCGAACAGGCACCGGCGGCCGCCGGATAAGGAGGCCCTGTGGACCAGCCCGAACTGGACTTCGACCAGGCCCCCGAACCGGCCCCGGAACAGTCAGCCGCACGCCAGCGCCGAGGAAGCCGGCCGCGGCCGGTTGCGGTTCCCCAGCCGCCGCCGGTACACCCCGGCCTTTCCTTCGAGGACCAGGAGCACCTGCGCACCGGAGCAGGGACCTTCGAAGTCCCCTACATCTTCCGGTCCCCGGACGAGTACTGGATGGTGGTCGCCTCCGATGCGCGCACCGGCCGCCACGCCGCCGCCCGCTTCATGACCGACGCCGGCGACGACACCGCCCACGGCCACCGTCAGCGCGTCCAAGAGCTCAAGGACATGATGGGCGTGAGCGGCTACACCGGCCGGGAACGGGCCGTAGCCCTGGCCAAGAGCTGGCAGAGGATCCACCGGGAAGTCAACGGACCCGCGCGCCCGGCCCGCCGCCGCACACCGCGGCGGCAGTGGCCCTACGAACCCGCGGAGAACGCCGTCGGGGCCACGGTCACCTTCGAGGTCGACGGCGAGCAACTCACCGGACAGATCTGGGGCACCTCCCCCCGGGCCCGCGCCCGGTACGCACTGACCGATGACCAGCGCCTCTTCCACGTCGACATCGACACCCTGACCGGACGTCGGGTCAACCCCGACACCAACCTGAACATCCCCTACCGCGAGAAGATCCCTGCCCACGCCGCCCCCACGGCCGACTACAGCGAATACAACCCCGACTGGGCCGCCAAATTCGAGGTCGACGACCTGCTGCGCGCCGGCGACTTCGAGGGAGCCAAGGACCGGGCCCGCCGCGCGCAGGCCGACCCCGCCGCCGCAGGCCGGTCCATGCAGTTGTTCCTGGAGGAGATGGAGGCCGCCGGAAGCCGGGACGTGCTCGTCGAACAGCGAATCGCCGAGGCCGAACGCACCTACAACAAATACCCACCTCCCCGGGTCAGGCCCACGTCGGCCGCGGCGGGCATCCTCAGAGAGGTGTCGAGTTGGCTGCCCGCCGACCACCCCAGGCGCGCCGAGGTCCGCCGACGCGAGGCACAGATGCGCTCCGCGCACTTCGTCTTCGCTGAGCTGCTGGAACCGCTGCAGGAGGTGTCCGAGGCGCGGCCCGAGGAGGCCGCCGAGCTGCGCACCCGAGTCCTGCGGGACCTGCAGGACCTGCGCGAGAGCGGGAACCCGATAGTGGGCGGGCAGGTACCGGAGGACGTGTTCGCCGCCGTCATCGACCGCGCTGACGCCCTGGACCCCCACGGCGCCGCCGAGCGCGCCCCGCTGCGCCCCCACGCCCCCGGCGAGGAGCCGGAAAGGGCGGCCACGGATCCCTTCGCCGGTGAACTGCGCCCGGGCTCCAACTACGAGGCGGCTCGGCGGGTGGAGGACCTGCTGCGCCAGGACGAGTTCGACCTGGCCCGCGCCTACGCCCGCCGCGAGGCCAACGACCCCATCCTGGGCCCGGACATGGACAAGATCCAGCGCCTGCACCGCCGACTGGACCCCGTGGAGTCCCTGCAGGCCCTGGTCGACCGGGAAGCGGCCGAGGTCTACACCCTGGCCCGCCGCGGAGGTGCCCGCACCGACGATCAGGTCCGCGCCCGCCGCCGCCAAGCCCACGAGGAGCACGTGAGCTGGCTGCTGGACGTGCTGCCGCCCGGGAGCGTCCACCACGCTCGGGCCCGACGACTGGAGGCCGAGTTGCGCGCCGAGGAACACACCCACATCAACGATCAGATCCGCACCCTGGCGCAGACCGCAGAGGCCGAGCGGGGGCCGATCCGCGCCGAGCTGCTCGACGACCTCTACGCCCTGAGCCGTACCGCCCCCGCCGAGGACGTCGCCGCGCTGCTGGCCCGCGCCAACCTCAACGACCCTGTCGAGGCGGGGGTGCGCGAGTCCCTGCGCGCCCAGCTCACCCTGCCCGCGGTCGACGACCCCGCCTTCGCCGACGTCATGGTCATCGACCACGAGACCCGCACCTGGCACCTGTCCCCCACCACCCCCGACAGCGTCCGCGACGTCCTGGCCGAGCACGGCTTCTCCGGTACCTACAGCCGCACCGACCCCTGGGTCGTCCTCACCGAGGACCTGGGCTTCGAGGCCCTGCGCAAGCGCATGGGCAGCCTCTACACCGCCCTGGACCAGCTCCCCGAGGCCCCGCCCCGGGCCAGCGCCACCCTGTGGCGGGCGCGCGTCAGCGCCACCCTGGACGAACACGAGAGCGTGCGCCGCGCCCGCATGGGCCAGGCCCAGGACCGGGCCCGCGCCCGCATCGGCCAGCTCATGGGCGAGGGGGAGATGCGCGCCGCCTTCGCGGTAGTGCACGAGCACATCGCCGAGCTGCGCGCCCACGCCTTCCTCCCAGGGGTGATCGAACGCAACCCCGAGTTCGAGGACCTGTACCTGGAGGTGTTCACCGAGGCCGACCGCCGCCGGGAGCTGCTCGACGTCGACCTGGCCACCCTGCCCGACGACGAGGCGACCCTGGAGCGCATGGCCGCCGAGTACCGGCGCCAGTGCCCCCACCTGGACGAGCAGACGATTCTGGAGACCGTCGGCCTGGCCCCGCCCGGCATCAGCCTGACCGGGAGCCTGAACGCCGACCTGGTCGCGCACCAGGAGGAGCCGGCGCCGGAACGGGCGGAGAGCACCGAGCCTCCGCGCACGCTGACCCGCGAGGAACTCACCGAGCTACGCCCCTACCTGCGGCGGGCCATGACCGGCGACTCCATCGCCCGCACCGACCACGGGCACCGCGTCTCCCTGGAGAGGGTCTCCAACCGCACCAAGAAGGAGCTGCGCGAACGCGAATGGATGCGCACCGGCCCCGACGAGCACCTCTACCTGACCGCCAAGGGCGAGCGTGTGCGCGAGGCACTACAGGAGATCGACCGCCCCGCCGCCTCGCTGGCCCCGCCCCGCGCCCCTGAGACGTCCACCGTTCCCTCCCAGCGAGGAGATGCCGCCGTGGCCGACGAGCCCACCCTGTTCCCCGACCTGAACGCATCCGCCGAACCGGCACAGAACCCCGCCCCCGCCCCGGCGGCCGCCGACGAGAACCCCGCCCAGCCGGACACCGCGCCCACCCCCGAACCTGAGCCCGAGGCCCCGCAGGCCGCCACCGCCGGCGAGCCCGCCCCGGCGCCGGAGCCCCCTGCCCCCGAAGGGCCCGAGCCCGAGGAGGAGGCCCTGGCCGAGCAGGAGCGCCTAGCCGAATGGGAGAGCATCGCCAACGCCCAGGTCGTGGATGAGGCACCCGCGGCCGGCGCACCTGCACCTCCCGAGCCCGCCCCGGACCTCGCAGCTCATCAGCCCTCGAAGTCCGCGGCCGCCGACGCCGACCTGGACATCGAACGCGAACGCCTGGCAGCCAACCTGGGCAACGCACCCGGCCGCCGCGCCACCATCGGGCTGACCGACGACGACACCGGACCCGACCCCGACCGCCTGGCGACGGCCGCCAACGGCCGCCGCGCCACCATCTTCGTCCCCGGCGACGCCGACACCGGGCCCGCACCCGACCCGGTCCGGGCCCGGGAGACCGAGCGGGACGAACCCGTGGTCGCCGAGCGCATCGACGGCCGCCAGCTCCGCGCCGCCCACTCCGACTGGGCCGACCTGTACCGCCGCCGCGGCTGGAAGGCCGCGACCGACCGGGTCGACCCGGACGTGTACGACAAGATGCGCCGCGACTTCGAAAAGCTGCTCAAGCGCGGTACCGACGTCCAGCTCGTGATGCCCACCAACGACCCCGAGCGGGTGGTGGAGTTCGCCGCCATGGCCCGCGAGTACGGCTACGAGATCACCCTGGCCGCCCGCATCACCCCCGACGCCCAGCGCAAGCTCGGCCAGCTCGAGGCCCTGGACCAGCACCTGCACGCGGGCACCATCCACCAGGCCGTCCCTCTGGACCACCACCAGCGCGAAGCCCAGAACCTGGAGAAGATCCTGGCCCAGGTCCACGAGCAGAAGCTGGTCAACAGGGTCGCGCTCTACCCACGCGAGGGCTCCCAGCCCGCCTGGGGCACCCACCTCATCCACGACCCCGCCGCCGAGACCCCCGACCGGGAGCGGGTGTGGAGCAGCAGCGAATCCGTGCTGGCCGGGCTGCACCGCCTCCAGGGCGCCGAACTCTCCGACGGGGAGAAGTCGCTCCTGCGCGAGAGCGTGGAGCAGATCACCCGACGGCTGCCCGAGGCCGACCGGGTCACCGGTGAGTACGCCCTGGCCCGCACGCACCTGGCCGACGGGCTCAACGACCTGCGCAGTGAGCTGAGGATGCCGCCGGCCGACGAGGACCGGGCCCGCCGCGTCACTGTCGAGACCAACGAGCGGGAAGCTCGAGCCGAGAGCGCCCCGGCCCCCAGCCGTGTACGGGGACCCCGAACTGGGGTGGAGGGTGAGAGCGCCCCGGCTCCGAGTCGGGTACGGGGCCCCCGAGCCGGGGTGAGCGGCGCGGCCATCGACGGGCCCGTCCCTGAGGGCTCTCCCCGTTCCGACGGGCACTCCCAGGCCCCGCCCGCGCACACCGAGCAGCAGCACCGGACCATGGCGCGCACTCCGTAACCACAGGTGCACGGGTCTGCCGGATCGTCGCCGCCCCCTCCCCCGGGGGCGGCGACGAGTGCCTCCGGCGGGGACTTAGGGCTCGCGGATGGGAGGGGCAGCGCAGTCGGGTGCACCTCTGCTGTGGTGGGCCTGCCCCATCCCCTCACCCGGCATCCGGGCACACCCCAGCACACCGGGCAGCGGCCGCCAACCCCGCCACGGGAACGGGCGCTGCGGCCTCCGCGCGCCGCCGCTCGTCCCTCACGGCGACCCGCTCCACCCGGTCACCCGCCCCCGCTCTGGGGTCAAGCCGCGCAAGCGCGGTGGCAACCACCACCCGGCGCGCTCGCCCTGCGGGCGGATGCCGGGTGAGGGGATGGGGCGGGCCCGAGGTAGGAGAAACCCCCCTCAAATAAGGTCACAGAACGACAACGGTCCAGCTCAGAGGCTCCTTCGTGCCTTGAAATGCGGTAAAGTGTACCTAGAAAGCAAGGAAGAGGGGCCCGCCGCCCCGGCCCCGCCCGACGAGGAGAGCCCGTGAGCACCAAGGCCGAACGCTCCGCCATGACCGCCCTGGCCCTGCAGGCCTGGGACGACGTCGTGACCATCCTCACCGAGCGCGGTGAGGTCTGGCCCAACACCAACTGCCTGCGGTGGGGCCCCGGCCTCAACGGCGCCATGGAGCGCGCCCGCACCCTCACCCAGGCCTGCGCCCTCATCGGTGCCGACGAGGCACGCGACATCGACCACCTGGACGAACTCCACCAGCGCACCCGCGCCCAGCACTGACCCCCACCCCTCCTCCGCTGCGGCCCCGGGCCCACCACCCGGGCCGCAGCGCCTCCCAAAACACCTCCACCCGAAAGGACGGCCCATGAGCCTGACCTACCTGTCCGAGTTCGCCGGAGTCGGCGGCGACAGCGAAGGCGCCCACCACGTCGAGGGCCTGACCCCGATCTTCGCCGCCAACCACAACCCCGACGCCATCGAGTCGCACGCCGCGAACTTCCCCGACGTCGAGCACTGGTGCGGCGACGTCCAAAACGCCGGGGGCACCCCCACCTTCCCGCACGCCAACGTCGCCTGGCACTCCCCCGCCTGTCCCGACTGGACCACCGCCAAGGGCGTGGTGCGCACCTTCGACTCCGAGAACCAGATGAGCCTGTGGGAGGCCGAGAAGTCCCCCGAGGCACTGGCCGAGGAGGCAGCCGCCAAGCGCTCCCGCGCCCTGATGGAGGAGGTGATCATCTACCTGCGGACCTGGCACCGTCGTGGCAGGATCGTCCAGGCCGGTGTGGTTGAGAACGTGGTCGAGTGCCGCAACTGGGCCGAATGGGGGCGCTGGGTCGGCGAGTTCGAGTCCATGGGCTACATCTTCAAGCTCATCGCGCTGAACTCCATGCACGCGCTGGCCCCCGGCAACCGCCGCTGCTCCCAGTCCCGCAACCGCCTCTTCGGCGCCTACATCCACAAGAGCGTCGGCCGCACCCCCCACTGGGACCGCTGGCTGCGCCCCGTCGCCTACTGCGACGTCTGCCAGAAGAACGTGCGCGCCATGCAGGTCTTCAAGGACCCCAGCCGGGACATGGGCAAGTACGGCAGCCAGTACCTCTACCGCTGCCCCAACACCACCTGCCGCAACCAGGTCCTCGAGCCCGAGATCCTGCCCGCCGGAGCCATCATCGACTTCTCCGACCCCGGTACCCCCATCGGCGAGCGCAAGGCCACCAAGGGCAAGCAGGGCGGCCTCAGCCCCAAGACGATCGCCCGGATCGAAGCGGGCATGCGCCAGTACTGGGCGCCGCTGCTCACCCCCACCGGAGGGAGCTGGCGCGAGAACGCCATCCCGCTCACCCACCCCATGCCCACCCGCCTGACCCGCGAGAGCGACGGCATCGCCGTCCCGCCCCTGATCGTTCCGCTGGAGGGGCGGGAGAAGCCTGCCAAGCCCGCCACCGACCCTCTGCGCACCCAGACCTGCAGGCGCGAGAGCGGCATCGCCCTGCCCCCGTTCATCACCCCCTTGCGCGGCGGCGGTGATCTCAACCGCGCCTACGCCACCAGCCAGCACCTGCACACCGTCACCGCCGGGGGATTCCACCACGGACTGGCCCAGGCTCCCGCCGAGCCCGAGCGCCTGCTGGTGCAGTACTTCAGCAACGGCCGCTCCTGGCCCGTCAGCGACACCGTGGGCACCCTGACCACCAAGGACCGCTACGGCCTGGCCACCGCGCCCACAGCCGCCGCCCCCCAGGACCAGGTGCCCTTCGACATCAACAGCGTGCTCTTCAGGATGCTCAACATCCCCGAGATCCAGGCCGCCATGGCCTTCCCCGACAGCTACCTGCTCACCCCGCCCTCCAAGCGGATCAAAGCGCGCCTTCTCGGCAACGCCGTCACCCCGAACTGCGCCGAGGTGATCCTGTCCGCGCTGGTCGAGGCCATCACCGGCGAGTACCGCCCCTCCGGCTGGGACCTGTACGAGGACTCCGGCTGGAACTACTGGAACCTCGCCGCCTGAGACACCCCCTGAACACGGCGGGGGACCGGGCCCACCACCCGGCCCCCGCCGCCTCCCAAAACACCTCCACCCGAAAGGCCCACCATGCAGATGCACACCAAACCCGAGGCCCGAGGCCTCTACCCCGACCTCGACCTCACCCCCGCCCAACGGGAGAAGGCCGCCCGCCGCCGGGTACGCGCCGACTTCCCGCGCGGGGCGCGCGTCGCGGGCCAGGACGAGCGCAGCGCCTTCGTCGGCCGCGTCGTCAGCTACCACGAGCGCCGCATCGACCACAGCGCGAGGCCCCAGGACGCCCTGGCCCGTCCCACCCTCGTCGTCGGACCCGTGGTCCGTGGCGAGGACGGCGCCGAGCGCGAAGTGCAATCCGAGCACACCTTCCGCGTGCCGAACCTGACCCGCCGCCAGGAATGGCTGCTCGTGGCCGCCCACCACCACGGCGGCCAGCTCACGGACCGCCGCCCCTGCCACCACCGGATCAGTGAGGAACTGGTCACCAACGTCGACGGGCGATGGGATCTGCGCCTGACCCGCCGGGGCGCGATCCTGGCCCGCGCGCTGGCCCCCCTGGTCCCGCTCCCCCGGCTCGGGTACCGCCAGCTCCGCTCCCTCGCCATCATGCGGGCCGAGGGCGGCACCGTGACCTACCACGCCTGCATCCTCACCGAGCTGGGCATCCACGACAACATCGGCTTGCAGCGCCTCGGCCTCATCGACGAGGCCGAGTACACCCGACACCTCGTCCTGAGTCCCCTGGGCGAGCGCGCCCTGGCCGAGGCCCCCCGCGTCAGCGACCTGCTCCAGGCAGCCCTGGCCGAGCACGGCCTCACCGGCCGGGTGGCTGACATCAGCGGTGGAGCCGAAGCGCTCGTCCTCGACTCCCCCGACGGCCAGCTCCTGGTCATGGGCCGCACCAGCAGCCGGATCAGGTACCGGACCTGGGCCCACGAGGGGCTCGACGTCTACCTCGCCCCCCACGAGGAAGGCTCCTGGCTCCCCGTCCACACCTCCCGCGAGACCAACGCCGAGGCCGACGTACGCGAGGCCGCCGCTGCCATCGCCGCCCACACCCAGCGCGCCGCCCGCGCCTGACCCACCCCGGCTGGTGGGGCGGGCCCACCATCTCGCCCCACCAGCCCTCCCGAAACACCCCGACCGAAGAAAGGCCTCTCGTGCACGACCCCTACGGCGACCTCGACCCCAACATGGAGCCGCTGTGGCTCCTGGACCCAGCCCTGGACGCCCTACTCCTGGACAACCCCGCCCTGAAGACCCCGCCCTCCCTGCAGAGCCTGCGCCGTGCCGCCGCCCGCGTCATCGACATGGCCGCCACCCTCACCCCCCAGGGTGGCCGCGCCCACGCCCACTAGGACCTGTGGCCCAGCGCGCTGGACCTAGCCGACGCCGCCTACGCCCAGGTTCGCGAGGAGGGAACCGGCGCCGACCTGGCCGACCTGCGCGACCGCGTCCTGGCCCACCTCGCCCGCACCGACACCGAGCAGCGCGAACACGACATCCGCACCCTGCTCCGGACCCTGGCCGACCCCACGCCGCAGGCGCGGCCCTTCGCCCGCGCCCACCACGTCCGCTTCCTCGCCGGGATCGCCGTCTGGCTGCCCCTCATCGGCCGAACCCTGGACACCCTGTACACCGAGGGGCCCACCGTGGGAACCCTGCTGCGGGACCACCTGGACGACCTCGGCGTCACCGGCGTCGACTGCGGGCCCCTCGACGGCCACGGCCCCGAGGGACTGGAGATCGCCGCGCCCGACGGGCGCATCCTCATCTCCACCTCCACCGAGGTCATCACCGTGCCCCTGGGGACCACCATCGGCCTGCTCGCCGCCCACTACCCCGCCGACCCCGACCGCGACACCACGCTGCTGCACACCACCCCCGAGACCCCGGTGGCCGCCGAGGACCTCGCGGCCACCGCCGCCAAGGTCGCCGCCGCCATCACCGCCCTGGAACACGGCAACCCCGTCCCCGCCGCCTAACCCCCGCCGGGGCGGGACGACCCCGCCCCGGCGGCCCCTGCGGGCCCACCACCCGCACCCATCCCGAAACACCTCCGACCGAAAGGGAACCCGTGTCCACCACTCTCACCTCCGGGCCTGCGCCGGACCTGACCCGCTACCGGAAGATCCTTGCCAACCTGTCGGGCGGCAAGGACTCCATCGCCGCCCTGGTCCTGACGATGCGCGAAGCCCGCCGCGTCGGCGTCGTCGACCGCGTTATCGCCGTCCACGCCGACCTGGGCAAGTCCGAATGGCCCAATACCCACGAGCTGGTCCAAGAGCACGCCGCCCACTACGGCATCCCGCTGGAGACCGTCGCGGCCACCGATGAGGAAGGGGTGGTGCAGACCGTTCTGGACACCGCCCGCCAGCGCGGCTCCTGGCCTTCGGCGAAGGTGCGGCTGTGCACCTCGCGCCATAAGCGGGATCCCATCCGCAAGCTCATGACCCGCGTGGCCGCCGCCGAGCGCGAGGCCGGCCACCAGGGCCCGGTCCCCATCCTCAACGTCATGGGCCTACGCGCCCAGGAGTCCACAGCCCGCCGCCTGAAGTCCCCGTACCGCTTCGACAGGGCCGCCAGCAACAGCCGCCGCCACGTCGACGAATGGCTGCCCGTGCACCACCTGCTCACCGACGAGGTCTTCGCGCTGGCCAACGAGGAGGGACTGCGCCAGCACGAGGCCTACGCGCTGGGCATGGACCGTCTCTCCTGCTGCTTCTGCATCCTGGGCTCCCGCAAAGGCCTGATCATCGCCGCCCGCGCCAACAAGGAGCTGGCCGCCGAGTACGCGGCCGTCGAAGCCGAGATCGGCCACCGCTTCCGCCAGGACCTGTCCATGGCCCAGGTGATCGAGCTGGCGAAGAAGCCGCCTCGCCCCGAGTCGGTCCAGGTCAAGCTGTGGTAGACGAGACCTGAACACAGCGACGGCCCGGGGAAGCCCTGCGCGAGCAGGGCCCACCATCCCCGGGCCGTCTCCCAAAACACCCCTCCAAGCCGAAAGGACTTGGAGTGGGTTTTCGTGCTCCACCCTACAGAACACAGGACCCCATGACCGACCAGCCGGACCGCGCCGCCCTGCTCGCCTGGGCCGCCGACGCAGGCCTGGACGACTCCGTCCTTGAGGACGAGCGCCTGCCCGCCCACCCCGACCGCCCCCTGACCATGACCCAGCTCGCCGACGAACTCTGCGACACCGAAGGCCTCACCGACCCCGAGGAGCGCGCCAAGCGCCGCGCCACCGTGCAGCGGTGGCGTTCCCGAATCAAGGGGTTTCCCGCGCCGGCGATCCCCGACCCGCCGACGCGCGTCGGCTCCGGCCGCGCCTCGGCAGTGTTCTCGGCCGCGAAGGTATACGCGGCGATCCCCCGCGGACGCCAGACCGACGAGGCCCTGCTCGACCGCCTGGCCACCCAGGGCGAGCCGATGCCGCTGTCCGCCATCGCCACCGCCCTGGGCCTGCACCACGACACCGTCAACACCGCCCGAGACGACAGCCTCGAGCGACTCGCCCAGGGCGCCGACCCCGAGAAGGAGATCCCGGCCCCCGTGGCCGGCGAGCACCACGGCTACGGCGCCCTGTACGACCCGGCCGCCTTCGCGCATTTCTGGCGCAACCGCCCCGGGCAAGGACGCAAGACCGGCCGGGCGAAGAAGACCACGAAGGAGACCCCGTGATCCACCGGCCACAGACGGGACTATTTGATACGGTCGTTCCATGAGCGCACGTCAGCGATCCGAGCGCCACGAACAGATCAGCGACACGACCCTGCTCCTGCTGCGCCGGTGCGGGGAGACCATCACCGATTTGGCGGCCTCCCTCGACCAGGACCGCACCAACGTCAGCGCCAAGGTCCACGGCGGCAGGCTGTGGACCGTGGACGACCTCGACCGCATCGCCGGCCACTTCCAGATCTCACTGCTGGAGCTACTCTCGGGCACCCAGGTCGCCCTGGACGCCCTGCCCCACCGGCGCCGCGCTTCCGCCGGGCGCCAGACCGCCCTGCCTGCCGCCTGACAAGGAGACCGCCGTGTCCCACGAACCGCACAGTGACGCCGCCCTGGTGGAGCGCGCCATCGAGCGCGCCCGCACGGACCTGCCCCCCGAGGGAGTCACCATCGAAGCAGGCCCCCTCGAGCAGATGCGCGAAGAGCTTTTCGCCGTCCTGTTGGACGACGCTGAGCACCCCGAGCGCGCCGCGTGAAGCGCTCGCTCACCCTCTCGGACGCCGTTCGCAGCCAACTGCGCTCCCTGCCGCCTCGGGTGAGGATCCGCGCTGGTAACGCCCTACTGGACTTGGCGGCCGCCGACGACCCCACCGTCCTCACTGGCCCGCACCCCGACCACCCCGAGGACCCGTTCGTGCGCCAGATGCGCGGCATCGGGTACGTCGCGGTCGTTCTGGTCTACGGGCACAGGGTCGTCGCACTCTCCATCCGCCCCGACTGACCGCGTTCTGCACAACGGCCCCTCTCCGGAGGGGCCGTTTCTGTTGCAGTGCCCGGGCCCGGAATCACCGTTCCGGGTCAGGGGCAGAAGTTGAGCGAATCCTCCGCCCTGCTGATCGCGATCAGCGTGGTCATCCCCGGGAAGTGCGTGCCGCAGCACGCACACGTCCTCATCACCAGTTCGTCGGCGGCCAGCGACGCGGCCGCCACGGCGAAGTCCTCGGCGGCGACCTCACCGTAGGGCTCCAGGGTCAGCGCAACGCGCTTGCGCTCGCGCAACCAGGTCCGCCCGTGGTCGAACATGCCCCCCGTGGCGCGGCTGCCGCCGAAGTCGTAGCAAAGACCGGGGCGGCCGCGCTCCTTCTCGCGGCGTCGGTGTAGATGCCCGCGCGAGTCACGCAGGTAACACGGGCAGCGCCACTCGAGCGAGACCGTGACGCCGTGTCCGGCGAGCCGCTCGAGTCGCCGTTGGGCCATGGCGGCGGCCACCACCCGCTCCAAGGAGTCGGCGTCGCCGATCTCCTCCAGTGCCCGCAGGGGAGCCAGGAGTTCTGGGCGCTGTCGGGGGTCGAAGCAGCGGCGGATCACGTTGAGATCTGTCATGCGCCCATCGTGCAGCTCCTCTCCCGCCCGCGGGGTCGAAACCGAAGAGTTGCCCCGCGCGGGCGGCGCTCTCAAGCCCCCGACTCCAGAGCTGTTCCCGAGCACTTCCTGCTGCGGCTCAGGGTCGGGGCGTAGAGCAGGCGTTGACGTTCGCTCGAAGGCAGCCACGGTAGCGCCGGAGATTGTTGACGGCCGCGAAGATGACAGCGGGTGCGGCCACGAGGATGACAGTGGATGTCGTGTAGAGGTTCAGGACAGAGCCCGGGAAACAGGCGTAGCGTCAGTGCATGGACCAATCAAACGCTGGAGCGCAGGACGCGACCCGTCGGGCCATCGAGCTTCTGATGCTTTGGCTGGAAGACGACCGTGAAGATGCTGTGAACCGCATCGTCGCCATGCTGGAGGAACCACAACAGCCAGGTGGCCATCAGCCAGGCATGGTGGAAATCACCGGCCTACTCAATCTCGGCCGGTTCTTGGGGCAGCGCGCTGCCATCGCAGAAGGCGCACGCCAGGAAGAGGTTCGTGACCGAATCCGCCGCATTCTCCAGGAGATCTCTACCAGCCTCCCGTAGGCAGCACACCCAATGATTGCGTGCGGCGGACTCTGATCCGGACCGACGGGCTCGTTCGGATGCTGGTGGTCACCGGTTCCTTCGTTACGACGCCATACGCCCCGAAGCACGCAGGACGAACGCCATCACGGACAGCATCCGGGTGAACAGGTAGTCGACGAACTCGCTGCTGGGCAGCTCGTGCGTGTCGTGCTCTTGGTGGCGGATCCGGAACTGGTTGCCGATATCGGTCAGTGCCTTGAACTCCTGCTTCAGCAGTTGAAAAAGCTTCTCGGAGCCGCCTGTGGCCTCTTTGAGTAGCTTGTCCGCAGAGACGTTCTTTTTCTCGGGGTGGTGGAGCGTCTTGGTCCGCTCGAAGGCCTTCCAGAGCACATCCAAGGCCCGGTTTCGCTCCTGAGGGTCCGGTGACAGGAAGCGGGTCGTCGCCTCGACGAACAGGCCGTCCAGGATCGGGTCGCCGGTCTGCGGGCGAAAGTCCGAGAGCGCGGGGCGGGCTTCGGGCGGCCCAAGTCGCCGCACCTTCATGCCTTCGTCCAGGGTGAACGCGAGTCCCTGACGTCGGAAGATCATCTCGATGGCCTCGCGGAAGTCCTCCTGCCCGGGAGGCCGCCGGGGGTGGTCATCGAACATCAAGTCGTCGGGATCCAGTGGCCTGAACTTGGCGAAGTTGTAGTGGACGTCCTCCCCGTTCCAGGTGCACCCGCTTTGCCTGTCGGGGCGGTGGATACGGGGGCCGATGAACTCGATCAGGTCGAGTGCGTCGGAGGTGGCAGGCACGTGGTTCGGGTCGAAGCGAGATGTCATCCGTGTCAGCGACAGTCGGGGGATGTGCGCCCGCACCGCGCTGAACAGCATCTTGCGATTCACGCCGGTGATGGGGCCGTCTCCGGCCCCATGGTGGTTGTGGCAGTCGCGGACGGGGAAGGCGTGAGCCAAGGATCCGTCGTTCAATGCCCTGTCCACCACGGAGACGACACCGGTCCAGGCCTCGGGTGTGATCGACTCCCTGTCCTGGGCGATCGGGGGGCCGTTGCGGTCGGAGTAGTAGAAGTCGGACACGCTCTCATCCTTCCAGCCCGCGGCCCGGTGCGCAGGGCCCTCAATGACCTCTTGAAGGTGGTCCTCACCATGACACAGTGAGGACCACCAGTCGCAGCGCTCTAGACCTATCGTGAGTTCACTCCGTACTCAGAGATAGGTCTCAGCGGGCACTTGATGAGGCTACTTGTATCGGCTCCGGTGCAAGCGGACGCCGCCGCGGATGACGAGAACACTCAGAAAACAGAGGGCCACCGCGGCTCCCCAGGGGCCTCCCAAGACCATCAGAGGAACAACGGTCAGAGGGATGACAGAGTCCATCATCGTGTTATCGACGCTGAAGATAGACGAGGCGTAGGCGAGTCCAGTAGCGAGCGCCATGGAGGACAGCCACACCTTGGTCGTCAACCAGGACGCCACAACGCTCTTAGCCTTCTTAAAGATGCGCTTCCTTGAAATCTTTCCGTGACCCTCCGTGACTGCGGGATGTTTTTCTTCCATTTATAGATCTCCTTGTATCTGTTTGGGTTTTTTGTCTGAATTTCGAACAGCAAGGACATAAGTCCCCTCTTTGCTGGTGGGTTGTTCTCCGGTTGGTGTCGGGCGCGCTCACTGACTAACGGGCCCGACACCCCCACCGAAGACGACGAGCATCTCTGAGGTTCAGAGCTGAATGTTCTCTGCAGGTGAGGGCAGGCGGCTCTGGACCAGCAGGCTCAAGCGCCTCCTGCCTGCGTCGCCGCTGAACCCCGACGCCACCGACCCGACCCGCCAGAAGTCGGCGCCCGAACGCGTGGAAAGCTGGCCCTCGTTGTTGACGGACTCGCCTTCCAGAGTCGGAAGGTCCTTCATGACCTTTGCGTACTCATCGGGCTGGCCAAGCCGCCCACCGTTGCTCCGGACGACTTCGACCACCTGCGGCAGCACGCGGTGTAGCGCGACAGCACCGTTTCCCTTCTGGAGCACGAAGTCCTGCGCGTCATCGAAGGGCTCGGGCATGACCTGTTTGATCCCGGACCAGTAGGCGTTGAGAACGGCAGCGATGGTCTCGGCTCCCGCACGCTTGAACGAAGGCATGTCGAGCACCGGCTTGAGAGAGCGGGCGAACTGCGGCTTGGGGATGGTCACCCCGTCACCCCTGCTCTTGCGTCGGTTGGCCTCCTGGAATCGGCCCTGCCACGGGCCCTCAAGCTTTTCGAGCTCGTCCACGACGGCGTAGGCCCGGGTGATCCAGTCCTTGTCCTCGGCCGCGAGCATCTCCCGTAGCTCCGGGTCGTCTTCGGCCATCTTGGTCAGCAACTGCCAGGCCAGATCGGTCTTGACGCTGGCGGCATTGGTGTTGACCTCGTAGAACTCCCGCATCTCCTCGCCCGGGTCCAGGCCCAGGGTGAGGCTGATGGGAACCGGGAAATCCTCGAAATCAGCCTGATCGTTGCTGAGCAACTGGTTGAGACCGCTGGCCCGGTGCTGTCCGTCATAGATCCACAGCGCCAGGTCCTCGGTGAACTCGATTCGCCCAGTGCCGATCCAGTTTCCACGTTCGAGGACCGCGTTCTCGTATCCGGTCTGGTCATCGTCCACGACGACAACTACGCGCTCTTCATCCATGTCGCTCTTGCGGACGTTGATGAGCAGCGGGTTCGGCATCCGCCCCTTCTTCTCGTCGTAGTACCGGGCGGCCTTGCGTACACGAGCCGTCACCGGAGCACGCTGGTAGCCCTCTCCGGTATCGGGATCGAAGATGTCGACCTCTTGGTGATCCGACACGGTGATGGCGTCCGCGAACGCTTGGAGCATGCGCGTACCCCTCTGTACGCACAGCGCGCCGGCGATCCGCACGGTCGCCACATTCTGGTTGTTCATTTTCTTCTCGCTCCTTCCATTAAGGCGACACCCGAGTGGGGGCGCCTAGATCTCTATTGTCGATCTACTCCTCGGATCTGTCAAGTGGCTTCTAATATTCAGATCTTACTACTAGATCTGACAAAGGATGATGGGGTGTTCGGATCTCCTGTCCTAAAAACGAACGTTTGTTGGACGGGCAGCCGAAATGACCTCGGGGGGTGCCGGACTGGGTTCCGGGGTGTCGGAAAAACGTGTTGAGAAATCATCCTGTTCAACAACGCGAGCAGGGCCCTTTTTCATACACTGGTCGGCATGGACACCGTCCCCGCTCTCCTCCTGCCCGACGACCCGCTCGCCCCCGCACCCGCCGGCGGCGGGGCACTGGTTGGCTACGCCCGGGTCTCCACCCGCGACCAGAAGCTCGACCGCCAGCTCCGCGCTCTCCAAGCCGCGGGGTGCGTCAAGGTCTTCGCGGACAAGAAGTCCGGGAAGAACGCCCAGCGTCCCGAGCTCAAAGCGTGCCTGGCCTACCTGCGCCCCGGCGACACCCTCGTCGTCCCGGCCCTGGACCGGCTCGCCCGCTCGCTCCAGGACCTCATCACCCTGGTCGGGGACCTGCGCAGGGCCGGGATCGGCTTCCGCTCCCTGCACGAGGCCCTGGACACCACCACCCCGGGCGGGCGACTGGTCTTCCACGTCTTCGCCGCCCTGGCCGAGTTCATCCGCGAACTCATCGTTGAGGGCACCCACGAAGGGCTCGACGCCGCCCGCGCCGCGGGCAAACGCCTGGGACGGCCCCCGGCGATGACCGCCGAGCAGGTCCGCCACGCCCGTGACCTGCTGAGCCGCCCCGACAACTCGGTGGCCTCGATCGCCCGACTGCTCGGGGTGTCGAGGTCGACCCTGTACAAGCACGTGCCGGAGCTGTCAGGAGGCCGCCACAGCGAACTCCAGGAGCGCCCGTGACCCTCCTGGGGCTAGTTGGCACCTGGTGACACGCTCCTTGCTGACAACCCCTACTGCCGGGCCTCGACCACGGACCCGAAAAGGTCCCAGACACGAAAGAAACCCCGAATCCCCTATGGCATAAGGAGTTTCGAGGCGACAGGTCAGGAATTTGACAATTCCAGGGTGGGCATGCTACTCTTGAGAAGGACTCGTGACTTTTTTGAGTGAGATTCCTTCATGCTATTTACTAACTATCTCTAAGGTAACTCACTGCCGGTCAAGAGTCAACTCTGGCCACGTTCCAACAGGAAGGTTGAGACGGTGTTCGCGCTGCTCATAGGCCATACATCAAGCAAGACTATTAGGAAGGTATCCACATGCACGAAAGCAACAACGGGCCCGAGGAGGGCCCACGTAAGTCAGGCATCAAGAGGATCAAGAAGACGGTGGAGACCCGGGTGAGATCCGGGATGTGGACGGTCTTCATGGCCGTGTCCACACTAAGTGTCTTCGGCATCTCGCTGCTGAGTCTCAATAATCAGATGCTCGACTTCGTAGTCGCAGAGTTGGGAGTCGCCCTGGTATTCCTGGGAGCTCCCTGGGCTGTGGCGATCGGACTGGCCCTGGCCGCAGTCCCTGTAGTCCGCAACGGCATCCGTATCCACGGGAGGGGCCGCTGACCAACGCTCTCGGCACCGCGGTGCCGAGAGACCTCCCGGGGCATCCAGCCCCGGGAGGAATCCCTCACATCAAACCCCGGCATCACACGGGCACGGACCTACTGCATTCCTGTATGCCGTGCCGTCGTGCTCCCCAAGATGCTGCTTTCGTGCGGAACCCGGGTACGAGGAACGCCGGAGGAGACGCCCGCGCTTAAACCCTCTCCAGAGGTTTTCGACTCGCCGTAGCTTCGGGGACCACCCCCTTGGAGGCGTCGATGTCCCTGATCATGGTGTGGCTCAACCGCACCCCCGACCAACCCGCCTACCCACGTTGCTCGGCCTGTCACCACGTTGCCGACCCGCACGGGCCCGAGCCGGGTCTCATGCGCCTGCACCTGTCGATGACCCGCACCCACGGCACCGAGGCCACCCCGCACGAATGGACCTGCCCGGTGTGCGAGCACACCGCGCCGCTGTCCACCGAGGACTACGCCCCCGCGACCATGCCGCGCCGGTGCCGACGCTGGTACTGCCGCCTCACCTGGAACGCCCCCGCCGCGGTGACGGCCCCGGCCTGCCCACGCTGCTACACCCGCACTCGGTGAGGCGACAGACCTCCGCGTAGCTACTCACCGGTTACTTTGCGGCTCGCCGTAGCTTCGGGAGAACAGGGCCGTTCCGCGCCGCCTGCCGGGACCGGCTCGGGCGCGCCGCCTTCGCCCGCGTCGACGAGATCTACCAGGCCACCCTGGCCCGGACCCTAGACTGGGAGCAGGGCGCCCGCGGTGCCGGCGACTTCACGGTGCTGCTCACCGCCTACCTGCGCGACGACCTCATCGGGGCACTGGTCGACCCCCACCTGGCCCTGCTCCGGGTGCGGGCCGCCCAGACCGCGCTGCTGCGCACCGGGTGGCTGCTGCGCTGGAACACCACCCGCCTGGGCCCCGACCCCGCCGCCGCGCTGCGCGGGCACCTGGACCTGACCCGCACCCACCGGCTGTACCGGCACTACCGGACCGACCATGTCGCCGCCACCGTCCTGGCCCTGCACCTGGACCAGGACCCGCGGTTCTTCGACACCATCACCTGCCAGGACGTGACCCCCGCCGGACAGCTCCAGTGGCAACAACCCCCCACGATCCCCGTCTACCCCACCCGCTACTCCATCCGCCGACACCGCCACCCCCCCGCTTCCCGAGCCCAGGCGCGACCGCTACGGCACCGAGTACGAGGAACTCACCGGCACGGTGCGCCTGCCCACGCACATCCGCCTGTTCATGGCCGCCCACCTGGCTCACCGCCACCACCAGGGCGCCCTGGACACCGACCCGTTCTTCGTCCACCCCGAGCACCTCACCTTCCCCCGCGCCCGCAGCACCGTCCCAGGGCTACTCACCGGAGTCCGCGCGCTCTGCCGCGACCTGTTCGTGGACCGCCCCTGGACGCACTCCACCCGCTGCCAGGACGGCGACGGCAGAACACCCCGCCTGGGCGGGTGGATGCGCCTGCGCGGACTGTCCCTGTCCCGCCTCCCCGGAGCCCGGGGATGAAGGGGTGGGCGCTCCACGAGCGCATGGCCCAGTGCGGGGTGACCGTCCGCGAGGTCGCCGACCTACTGGGCGTGCACCCCCACCAGTTGGATCACGACTCCCTACGGGGCCTGCCCGAGCTGCCCGTGCGGGTGCTCATCGACCTGGCCCGCCGGTTGGACCTGCACCCCGCCGACCTGCTGCCCGACCTGGAGCCGGTGCTGGCCCACCACCGCCAGGACGCCGAGCACGAACCACAGGCCCCTGCGGTCACGGCCGACCCGCGGGTGGTGCTGGCCGCGCTCGCGCACGCAGGCACCCCCATGCACACCTACACGCTGTGCCAGGCACTCGACTGGCCGCACCCCCGGCTCAAGGCCGCGCTCGACCACCTCCGAGCGCACCCGGACGCGGCCGGGGCTTGGGCGTTGCGCCGCACCGGCGCGCACACCTATGTCCTGGGGGCCCGGATGGACCTGCTCACCGAGCAACAGCGGGCCGCGCTGGAGAAAGCCGCCGGGCGGGTGATCCCGATCGGAGCCGAGGAAGCCGGGGTCCTGGCCGCGCTACTGGGGTTCGGCCCCCCGCCGCGCGGCGCGGACTGGGACGCCGGCGCCCGGGGTCTGGCCGAGGCCGGTCTGGCAGCGGAGGCCGCCGAGGGCGGGTTCGCCATCGACCCGGACATCCGGTTCAGCCTCTTCCCCGGACACTCACCGTCAGTGGGAGAGGAAGCAGAGGTCGAGCACTGACATCCCCGTGGCCGATGAGCACTGACAAGTTGGTGGCCGATCCACTGACATCTTCGCGGCCATCAACATACGTCCCGATGGATTGGGGTTGTCCGGAGGTATCTACCTCTGAGATTATTCCGGTGAGCCTTGGTATCTCTACGAGATACGGCAGCACGGCCGCCGAAAAACCGACCCGGGAGGAGGGTGAGATGTCCGCGATCATCGACATCCACCACGACACCCGGGGCGGGATCGACAACGAGCAGATCAACTACCGGCTGGCCGAGGCGTGCGGGGAGCAGCACGTCCACGACGCCGCTCTGGACTACCGGCTGGACCGCCCCCGCGGCCAGTACGGGGTGGAGCGGATCGGCCGCGGCTGGGCGGAGTTCGGGCACCAGGCGGGCACCACCCTGGACAGCCGGGAGGAGGTCGACGAGGTCCGCGCGATCATGGCCGGGGTCGACCCGACCACCGGCCAGGTGCTCCTCAAGCCCAAGCTCGCCGTGGCGCCCGCCGCCAAGCTCGCCGCCCGCGAGTTCACCGAGGCCCTCCACGCGGTCGCCGAGCGCGGCGGCGCCACCGTCGAGCAGATGCTCGCCCATGACAAGAAGTCCGCCGAGCGGTTCGCGCGCCTGGAGCGGATGCTGGCCCGCCGCGGCCAGACCCACCGCGCCCCCGTCACCGACCTGGAGGAAGTCGCGGCCGCAGCCGGGATGGTCATGGAGGACGTCTACGACGCCGCCGAACTGGCCAAGGCCCGCGCCCACGCCGACGAGCGGGTCGCGGTCGGCTGCTGCGCTCGCGACTTCGTCCTGACCCGCCCCCGCAGCCCCGAAGGGCTGGCCGCCCTCCTGTCGGAAGAGGCGGCGCTGCAGCAGGACCAGATGTGGATGCGCAGCGTCCGCCGGGCGGTGAACCTGATGGAGGACTGGTGCGCCTACGGCATGGCCGGCCACCACGGCGACGGCCAGCGCGCCCGCCGCGTGGACACCACCGGCTGGGCGGCCACCATCACCTGGCACCGCACCACCCGCTCCATCAACGATGACATCGGCGACCCGCACCTGCACGCCCACGTGCTCATCCCCAACCTCGTCTACTGCCCCGGCCAGGGCGACGAGCGCGGCAAATGGAGAGCGGTGGCCAACGGCGGCCGCGACCTGTACCGGCACGCCCAGGCCATCAGCGAGCTGGCCCTGGCCCTGTACCGGCACGAGACGAGCGCCGCCTACGGCATCGGCTGGGAGTGGCGTGAGAACACCCGCCAGTGGGAGATCGCGCGCTTCCCTGAGGAGCTGCGGCGCCTGTACTGCCGCCGCTCGGCCCAGATCGAGGCCGAGGTCGGCGCCGAGGCTACCCCGGGGCAGCGCCGCGCCGCCGGGAAGCGCACCGCCGGGGAGAAGGTGCACTCCACCCGCGCCGAGGAGAGGGAATTCTGGCGGCAGATGGCCGAGCAGGCCGGGTTCGACGTCGACCAGGTCGTGCGCGACGTGCTCGGCTACGAGCCGCCCGAGGACGGGCTGGGTCCCGCGGGCACGCCGCCGCCGGACGAGCCCGACCTGGACGCGGTGTGCGCGCGGGTGTGGGACCCCGAGACCGGTGCCACCTCCTCGGAGAAAACCGCTTCGGAGGCGCAGCTCCTGGCCAGGGTGGCCCGGGCCTGTCCCACCGGGCTGCCCGACGCCCAGGCGCTGCGCACCCTCACCGACCAGGTGCTGGCCTCCGACCACGCGGTGGCCCTGCCCCGCGCTGGCGACGGGCCGCTGCGGCACACCCGCAAGTTCACCTCCTCGGCCATCGTCAAGGCCGAGCGCACCATCGTGGCCTCGGCCACCGACCGCCTGGTCGAGGGCGTGGCCACGGTGCCCGCTGGCCAGGTCGAGGCGGCCATCGAAGCGTTCGCGGCCGACCGTGGTCACGGCCTGGACACCGAGCAGGACGCGGTGGTGCGCCGCCTGGCCGGGGCCGGTCACGGTGTGGAGGCCGTCGTCGGCATCGCCGGGAGCGGCAAGACCACGGTCATGGACGCCGTCCACCGCGCCTGGTCGGCGGCCGGCCTCAATGTCCAGGGCGCGGCCACCGCCGCGGTGGCGGCCGCGAAGCTGCGCGCCGAGTCCGGGATGGCCGCTTCCACCGTGGCTGCCCAGGAGGAGCGCATCGCCCACGGCTCCGGCCTGGAGGGCGTGGACGTCCTGGTCGTGGACGAGGCGGCCATGCTCAACGACCTGGCCCTGGCCGACCTGGTCCTCGAGGCCGGGCGCACCGGCACCAAGCTCGTCATGGTGGGCGACCCCACCCAGTTCCGCGCAATCGGTCCCGGCGGGGCGTTCAAGCGCGTCCACGAGCTGGTGGGCGGCCTCACCCTCACCCAGAACCGCCGCCAGAAGGATCCCGTGGAGCGGGCCGCTCTACGGATCTGGCGCGAGGGCGAGCGCGCCACCACCCTGGCCATGTGGGCCGAGACTGGCCGCGTGGTGGCCACCGAGCGCCTGGCCGAGACCTACGCGGCCATGGTCGCCGCCTGGTGGACCGACCGGGCCGCCTACGCCGATGTCCACGACGCCCTGGACGGCGTGCTCATGCTCGCGGCCACCAACGAGCAGGTGGACGCCCTCAACGCGAGGGCCAGGGTCGTGGCCAGGCACGATGGCCACCTCCAGGGCGACGACGTGGAGTTCTGGTTGTCGCGGAGGGACCGGGTGCACCTGGCCGTCGGCGACCTGGTCAGGGTCCGCAAGAACGACTACCGCCAGGGCGAGGAGGACGTCCTCAACGGCTACCGCGGCCGCGTCCTCGAGGTCGACGCCCGTCGCGGCGCGCTCGTGGAATGGCGCCAGGGCACCAAGACCACGCCGTCGTGGATCCGCCCGGAGAAGATCGCCGACGGTGGCCTGACCCACGCCTACGCGCTGACCATCGCTGCCGCCCAGGGCCTGACCGTGGACTCCTGCCACACCCTGGGCCTGGGCGCCGACGCCCACGCCGCCTACCCGGCGATGAGCCGGGTGAAGAAGCGCAGCACCCTGTACCTGCCCGCGGCCGACCTGGAGTCCGAGGAGGTGCGCCGCCAGCTCGGCGAGGCCCGCACCGACGCCGAGCGCCTGGACCGGGTGATCACCGCCTACCACGCCACTCTGGTGGACGAGGACCAGGGCATGGTCACCGACCAGCTCGACGGGCGCTCCCCCAGGACCGCCGACCCCGCGCCGGTGGTGCGTCTGTCCCTGGAACAGGCCCACGCCGGCCAGGGTCCCACCATGGCCGAAGCCCAGCCCCGCCTGGAGGAACTGCGCCGGGAGCTGGCCGCCGCCCAGGAGCGGGTGGACGCCGCGCACACCAACCTGGTCCAGGCCGCCGCACAGACACCGCGGCGGTGGGGGCGTCGGACGGCCGAGCAGCGGGTGGACGACCTCCAGGAGGTCCTGGACCGGGCGCGCGCCCACCACCAGGACCTGGCCCGCCAGCTCCAGCAGGTCAAGACCGAGGCGCTCGCCGCTGACGTGGCCATCGCCCGCCGCTCGGCCGCCGTACCCCGGCGGCCGGTGGTCCGGCCGCGCAGTGGAGCTCCACTGGATCCCGCCGTGCAGGGGGTGCCCGGGCAGCACCCGGCGCAGGCCGCCCCGCCGGTTCCGGTGGAGCGGCCAGCGCGGCGGCCGCGGCACGGCGGCTGATTCCTCGGGGTGGCTGCGGTGTGTCGCCAACGCATCGTATGAGGCGGGGGTAGCGTCTCGGCCATGACCGGAGACGAAGGCTCCCATCTGCTGGACGTATGGCTGAAGGTGAACGAGTTCGCCAACTTCCCCGCACTCCCCCACGTCGCCCCAGAGGGCAGCGATCTCTTCCAGGACGACGCGCTGGCCGCACCTTTCTCCGTCTCGGGGGGCGCCCACAACGCCCTGGTGGTCGCCCAGGATCACTGGCAGGTGCTGAGGAGTTCCCTCCATGGGGGGTCGTCCAACGGCCAACAGGTAGTCAACCTGTATCTGCAAGGGCAGTTCTCGCTGGTACGCGGTGCACTTGAGAACGCCGCGCGGGCCGTCTGGATCCTGGGACCTGACGAGCGCACAACCAGGGTGTCCCGGCGTCTGGCCTTGAAGCGCAAGGAGTACTCGAATCTCAAGACGTTGCGGAGCGAGGAGGGGCAACCCGACCCTGATGACGACAAGCGACGCCTCGCCAAGGTGTCGCAGGCGGACCAGCGCGTTGGTGTCTCCTCTGAGGCCGACTACCCCTCTTACAGGAAAATCATGAAGGAGGCAGGCAGGCTGATCCCCGGCTTCGGTGAGATGGCGGCATTCAGCGCGTGGAGCAGGTGCAGCGGCCTGGCCCACGGCGATGAGACGGCTCTGGTCAACCTGGAGACCACAGCCCCGCCTTCATGGGAGGGGGTGGGGGAAGTCCAAGTCGACCCATCGGTCCGCACCCTGTCCCTCGTGGTGTGGGCCGCTGGGGTCATGTTCGAGCGCGGAACGGACCTGTGCCTCCTGCGAAGCCGCGTTTGAGCTGCGCGGGAACTTCCCGCATCACCCCGCGCGGCGGCCCTCGGCAGGGGTAGCGTCGCCTCATGCATCCCACGGACCTTCTGCAGCACGCCCTGGTCGTCGACCTGCGTGCTGTACTCAGCGGCGCGGGCCTTCCCGAAACTGAGTACGGGCGCACCCCGCAACGCCCCGGCTTTGCCCTCAAACCGACGGCCGGGGGCCATACCGTCGAGGTGTGCTGGTTCCCCTCGACCTCGCAGAACGCCGAGTGCCTCCGGCGGAATCGCGAGACCATGCTGACGGCGATGGGAATGATCCTGCGAGGAGAGCAGTACTTCTTCTCCTGGTCCCAGGATCTCTACGAGCGAGACTGCCTTGATGTGTCGGGCGGCCCCGACCGCGTGCATGATTATTTCCAGCTCCTGATCGACCTTCAGCGGACACACGCCTCCTCCGCGCGGGTGTGAAGCGCCCTTGAACGCGAAAAGGGTTGGGTCCCGAGAGGCAACCCCGGAGCCCAACCCTTTTGCGATCGCCCTTCATGTCTCGTCGTCAGAACGTGGGCCGAGGACGGCCCACCCGGCGCGGCCGCGGGGTGGTGATCGGCTCCTCGACCACCGTGAACCGGCGCAGGCATAGCCCGCACAGGATGGGGCCCGCGTCGAGCTGGGCGGGGGTGACCGAGAGCCTGCGCGGCTCGGCGCAGGAGCACTGGGTGCTGAGGCGTGCGCCGGAGCGGGCCGGGGTCGGCACGGGTTCGGGGTCCTCGCCCGGGCCGGGAGGGTCCAACTCCGCGCCGGTCGTCTCCCCCGGGTCCGCGCCGGGCACGATCTCGGGCAGGTCCGGTAGCTCCGGCAGGTCGGGGAGTTCCCATCCCTCCAGGGGTTTGGCCAGGTAGGGCAGGCCCGTCTTGTCGAGGTCCTCGATCAGGTCCCGGTAGCGGTGCTCC
Organism: Nocardiopsis sp. NPDC055824; assembly: GCF_053616335.1. Classification (NCBI taxonomy): domain Bacteria; kingdom Bacillati; phylum Actinomycetota; class Actinomycetes; order Streptosporangiales; family Nocardiopsidaceae; genus Nocardiopsis; species Nocardiopsis sp. NPDC055824. The sequence continues at coordinate 18,504 of NZ_JBSHDN010000009.1, read as the reverse complement.
GTGGCTTCGGTGATGGTGCAGGCGCTGAACCCGCGCTTCTTGTCCCGCTTTTTCGGGCGCTGCAGGCCCAGCTCCTGGGCCAGTTTTAGGAACTCGCCGTTGTGGTACCGGTTGCCCTCGTCGCAGGTGTCCACGATCCCCCGCACCTTGGCCAGGGCGTGGGCGGCTTCGTGGAGCATCGTTTGTAGCAGGCGAGATCCGCCGTCGTTGAGGAGTTCGCCTGCGACGAACAACTCGGCCCTCGGCCGCCCGTAGGCGTCGTGACGCCAGCGGCCCGCCCAGTGGTGCCCCCAGGTGATGGTGCCGGGCTCGGCGGCCAGGTAGCCCGAGCCGGTCACGACCGTCACCTCGGGCACCTCGGGGTGGTCGGCGCGGATCCGCGCCCAGGCCCGCTCCAGGACGGTGATGATGCCGCTCCCGGTCAGCGCCGGCGCGGGCGGAGAACCGGTGTCCTGCTCGGCAGGGGCGATGTCGGTGGATGCGCTCATGGTCCCTTCCCTCGGAATGGAGTTCCCATGTACATGGGAACAGGCTGGTGGTGAAAAGAGCGGCCCGCTGGGGTGGCGAGCCGCTGGCGATCGGGGCTTACCTGCAGGTCAGGGGCGAGGACCGTGGCCGGGGCGGCGCTGGGGGTTGTGCTGTGGCGGAGCTTCCGTCGCGTGCGGCGTGTCCGACCGGGTGGGGGCCGGGGGGTTCTCCAGCCGTGCGGCGGCCAGTCCCGCGCGGCTCCGCCGCCGGGAACCGGTGACCGCCTCGGGGGCGGCCTCGGGCAGGGGGATGTCGGGGAGGACGGTGGGAGCGCCGTGCGGGACCGCACCCAGACGCACGGCGTGCTCGCTGATGGCCTGGCGTGCCTCGGGTGCATGGGGGAAGGCGACGTCCGACGCCGTCCGGGCCAGGGTGCTCAGGCGTTCGACGGTGGGCCAGGTGGTGGCGGTGATGTGGCCGCGCGCGGCCAGCTCCCGGGTGGTGGCGGTGTAGGCCTCCAGCCAGTCGCGGGCCTCCTGCGGGGAGGGCGTCTTGTCGCGCTCGCGTTTGGCGCTGGCGGCCGCGGCCCCCGGGGTCGGGTCGGCCCACTCCCCCGAAGCAGTGCGGGTGTTGGTGAATAGTGCGTCTCCGGCCCGGTTGGTGACCTCCAGGCGCTGAACATGGGGGCTGTCTTCCATGGCCTGCAGGGTGGCCGGGACCATCCGGTAGGAGATGTCGTGCGCCTCGGCCGGAGTCCAGCGGGCCGCGGTCTCTGGGGCCTGCAGGTACCGGTCGACGGTCGAGAGCAGGCTGGTCCGCTCGGGTACGGCCAGCCCGACGACCTCCACCTGGTACCCCTCCTGGTGGAACCGCTGTGCGGTCTGTACGACCATCAGGGGGTTGCGGAAGGTGCCCTCCAGGAGAACGCTGTAGCGCTCGGCCGCAGCATGGTCCAAGGACCTGCGCAGCCACTCCCCCGAGGCCTGGGCGGTCGCATCCGGCATGGCCAGGATGTTGGTGCGCATCACGTCGCGGTACTTGGGGTGAAAAGCTCGTAGGTCGTCGCCGATGATCGGGACGATCCCCGTGTGGCGCGTCATGATGTCCGCCACGGCCCGACTCTTGCCTGCTCCGGTCTGGCCCCCGACGAGCACCAGAACAGGACGCTCGGGGGTGGGGGTGTGGCCGCCGAAGACGAAGCGGCGCACCCCCCGCCGGGGCCGCTCGAAGATGTGGTCGAGCTGCTCCGGCGGGAGCTGGTATTCCTCGAATGCCATCAGCGCTCCAGCTCGGCGAGTTCGGCGGCCCACCGGCGGGTGTGCTCCACGATGGCGTCGCGGTCATCGGAGGGCACCCGCCGGCGCTCCTCGCGCAGCGCCATGACCTTGGCGTCCCAGACTTCCTCCTCTTCAGGGGTGGCGGCGTTCTCGCCCAGCTCCAGGTAGCGGCCGGTGAGGGCAGTGGCGGTGTCGGACATGGCGTCGTACAGCACGGAGAGGTCTTGTCGGGCGGTCATTTGTTCCTCCTGGATGATCGGAGCAGGGCGGGCAGTCTCGTTAGAACGGGGGGTCGTGGGGGGCGGGGATGTCGTCGGCCGAGACGGCGGCGGGAGCACTCCGCGGGGTGAGGGTGGCCAGCGCACCGGAAACGGTGGCCCCTTCCCCGGCGGCGATGTGGGTGTCGTTGACGTCGTAGGCCCGGGCCATGGCGAAGTAGACCGGGCCCTCCTCGGGGGCGCGGTCGGCGTCCTCCAGCACCAGCTCGATCCGGCCGCCCTCGGCCAGGACCCGGTTGAGGTCCACAGTGATGGTGCCCTCGCGGGAGGTGCGGGCGGCCTGGCGGTAAGTCAGGCTCACGGCGTCCTCCAGGGCCTCGCCCGCGTTGGCCAGGTCATGGTGTGCCATCCAGGCGTCCTCGGGGGTGCGGGCCAGGGCCTCGACCAGGAATTCGCCTGCGTTGACGATCCCGTAGAGGGCCTGGATCTCGGGGCGGACGTCGTCGTGGACGTCGACCACCGCGGCGAGGTGGGCCAGGGCGCCGCGCAGGCGGGCCAGGTCGGCCGCCGGACCGTCCTTGACTATCGCGACCAACTCGGCCTCGATGTGGCGCCAGCGCTTGTGGGCGCTCTGTCGGGTGATGCCGATGGCGGTGGCGATGCGCTCCCAGCTCACGCCCTGGCTGCGCAGCAGGCGCACCTCGGCGGTGAGGGGGCCGCGGTCGTCGGATTCAGCGGCGATCTCGTACAGGCGCAGCTCGGGGACTTCCCTGTGCAGGTGCTCGTCCCACATGTGCACGAGGGCCTTCTCGGGCGGGTGGTAGTGGTCGCCGCTGGTCCACCTCCCGCAGGTGCAGGTGGCGGTCCAGATGAAGCCGCTCGTCCCCATGTCGGGGGTCCAGGGAACAGGGTTGCCTTCGCGCGGGTGGGCGAAGACGGTGGCGGTGTGCCCGGCTGCGGGGCCGGCGCCCTTCCACTCCATGAGCATCCTCCATATCGACGTCAGCTTTTTGCTGACACAAGACTGTCAGCAAAAAGCTGACAGTGCAAGCCGTTTTCGAGGATGCTGAGGTAGTCCGCCACGCCCCGTGTGGCTGATCTGCGGAAACGTCGCCGGGTGGACGAGTTCAAGGAAAGCCCCCTGAACTCGTCCACCCGGATGCCGCTACAGCCCCGCCTGGGGCGCCGGTTACTTCTCCTGTTCGCCCACGGTGTCGTCGATGATCACCTCGGGTGCGGGTTCGTCCTCGCCCGTGCGTGGGGTGATCTGGTCCACGACCTCGGAGATCGCGGTGTAGACCCGTGCGGCCGCCGCCTGGTCTTCGGCGGGTATCGCGTAGAAGGCCGATGCATGCGCGTCATGGTCGAGGTAGTCCAGGTACTCCGAGAGCTGGGTACCGGTGAGGTTCACCCGGACCAGGCCGCGCTCCCCCTGCTCTCCGCCCATCGGGGCCGGTTCCAGGGTGCGCAGTTCGCTCCCGCTGTAGGTGGGTTGGGTCTGCTCCCACAGGCCCAGCGGCATGACGATGGTGATCGAGGCGGTGCCCGCCGACCGGGCCAGGCGATCACCGTGTTCGGCGGGGGTGTTCACGCAGCCGGTCAGGGCCAGCGCGAGGGCGAGCGTCGCAGCCGCGCCGAGGCGGCGGATTTCGAGGGTGTTCAGCACGAGGCGATGGTAGGGAGGCCGGTGCCTGCCGTGGACGCGAATCCCGAAACTGGGAGGGAATGCCCCGTTTGCTACAGCCCCACCTGGCGCATCGGGTTGTCGCGCCAGTCCTCGGCCGGGCGGATGTAGGCGTCCACCGCGGTGGAGGTCGGCTCCCACCGCCCCTGGCGGGCGATCTGGGCGCGGGGAACGCCCGCCATCGCCGAGGCGGTGGCCGACCCGGCCCGCAGCGAGTGCGCGGTCACGCCCTCCAGGCCGGCGGCCGCGGCCAGGCGCTGGACGACGAGGTTGATGCCCGCCCCGCTCATGCGCCCGGTGCCGCGCAGGGTCGCCCCCGGTGTTCCGGCCAGGCGCCCGTACCGGTCGACGCCGCGCAGCAGCGGCCCCGCGGTGAGGCCGTGCTCGGCCAGGGTCCCGATCCAGTCGGCGGTGGTGCGCACCGCGCAGGTCTGGGCGAGGGTGCCGTAGGGGATGCGTACGGTGGCGCCGGCCGAGTCCTTGTCGGTCTTGGAGGTGGCGACGAAGACCTCCAGGCCGTCGGGGACCAGGCGCACGTCCCCGATGTCGAGGCGGGCCAGCTCCGAGCGGCGGGCCATCATGGTGAACCCCAGCAGGACCAGGGTGCGGTCGCGCAGGCCGGGCAGCCCCTCGTCGGCGGCGTCGAGCATCGCGCGGAGCTGGTCGACGTCCACGGCGGCGGCCCGGCGGACCCGCCCGCCGGCCGCCGTCCACTCGCGGCGGTAGGAGCGCAGCGCCATCCGGGCCGGGCGGCCGTTCACCGCCAGGTCGACGGCCCGGTGGTAGGTCTGCACGATCCCGATCGCCCGCTCGACGGTGGCCGGCGCCGGCCGGTCCTCGAGCAGGTGGGTGACGTAGTTCGCCAGCGTCGCCCCGGTCGCAGGGAGCGGGGTCCGGCCGTGGGCGGCGCACCAGGCGGTGAAGCGGGTCCAGTCGCGCGCGACGGCCCGCTGGGTGTTGGCGGCCCAGCCGTCGGCGACCCGGGCGGCCGCGGCCGGGGTGAGCGCGTCCTGGTCCACCGGCCCCGGCACGGCGGGCGGAGTGGGGGAGGAGGGGACGATCTCGCCATCGGGCACGGGGGCAACCTCGGGGTCGGACTGGTTTGTGACAACTGACGTTATCGAAAACCAAGGCGCCGCCGGAAGCGCGCCGGACTGGGGGTTCTGCCGCTAAATCCTGGAGGAAACCTCCTCACCCCCGGGGCGGCCCGCGTCCCGGTGCAGGTCAGACCACCCCCGAAAAATCGAGGCTCTCAGATCCACACAGAGCGCCAAACGCGAAGTCCCTGGATGGGCGGGGAGCAAGAGGGGGGTTGTGGCTCGAGGGGACACCTCAAAGGCAAACAGCCTCTCCGTCCCCCTGAGGAGGGCGAAAAGTTGGCCCTCGATAGCCCCAGCGGCTCTCCGTTGAACCGTGGGAACAAAACTAGAACTCGTTGCAGCCTGCTTAAGTGATCGATAGACCAATAGCTCAATGGAGGATTGAACCAGGCAACGATTGCACGGCCTCCTGACGGGCAGGTCTCCATCCCCGCAGGAGGAGGACGTAGCTGAGATGCATGACCTTGGGCTGGACTCATGAGATGATCGGCAGCACAGGTGTTCAAGGATGGACAGGACAAAGGAGGTAAGAGCAATGTCAGAAGAGGACCCAATGGGGCGCGTCATCCTACTTGCAAACGACAAGGGTGGGGTTGGAAAAACCTCTACCACAAGTAACTGCGCGGGTCAGTTCGCACTCAACGGTTACAAGGTTTTGGTAGTAGACCTTAACAACCAGGGAAACGCAGTTATTGACTTCGGTTGCGCAGAAGACCCCATCAACGATGAGGGAGAAGCGCTTTTCGAGGCAATCACGATGGGGCGCCCGATCGTACCTCAGCTTGTTCCGGAAAGGGATAACCTGTGGCTTGCCTCAGGCGGTGAACAACTAGAGGACATACCTCAGCTTGTAGCTAGCCGCAGGATAAAGCATGGAGCCAATGCGAACCTCGCTCTCAGGAAGTCGCTTGAGCCTGTCGCGGGGAAGTTCGACATTATCCTTGTGGACACCCCGCCCGAGAACCTGATCATGCTGGACCTTGGGCTGGCAGCAGCAAGGTGGCTTCTGATCCCCACTAAGACCGATACAGCCAGCATTCGCGGAATGAGGCGTGTGGCGAGTCACTTCGTCCCCGCACGTGAGATCAACCCTGAGATCATGCTCATGGGAGCCGTCCTCTTCGCCACCGGGCGCACATCCACCAAGATCCACTCCGAGACCTACGCGGAGATCGAGGAAGCCTTCGGCGGGAACTCGCCCCTCTTCAAGTCCTTCGTTGGCCACTCTGAAGCTCTCGCAAGAGCGATGCGATCCCAAGGAAAGCTAGCTCACGAGCTGGAAAAGGAAGCAGCAGACCAACCCGCCTGGTGGCAAGCATTGCGCTCCGGTGGAAAGGATGCCACCAAGCAAATCCCCGGAACTGCGACCAATATATCCTCTGATTACAGCCAGATCTGCGTGGAGATGGTGGAGATCATCATGAGCTACGAGGAGGCTGCGGCATGAGCGATCTTTCCCAGCAGTTCGGTCCTGCGGCCGCCGGTGGAATCGGAAAGCTAGCCAAGAGGACAGGGCCGACTGCACCACCAAAAGAACCCTCATACACTGAGCCCGAAGTCGAAAACGACACCTACGATGACGACATCGATCTCACGGAAGCGGATGGCTCATGGGAGGACTCTGCGCCGCCATCAGAGCGTGATGACGCCTTTCCTGTAGCTGTGTACCTGCTTCCCGATGTGGCACGAAAGCTGACCAAGCTTCGACGTTCCACACACAAGACCAACGCAGATCTTGGTTTGGATGCCATCGACCACTGGCACCGACGAGGTCAACTCGGCAAGCTCATCGCCCAGCGGCAAGTCGGCCCCCGTAAGCGTCCCAAGGACTCCCTGTTCCCCGAGCGTCGTGGCGGAGGTCGCGCCACAACCGGGCAACACAGGAAGCTCTGGACCCTCCAAGCAACGCTGCCTGAACTCGAGATCATCGACGGCCTTGTGGAGAAGTTCGAGGCCAACTCACGCAGTGAACTCGTTTCAGTTGCACTGGAAGCTCGGTACGGCACGAAGGCCCGCAAGAGCGCTTCATGAGCCCTACGGGGGGCATGAGCGTGCCTCGTGCCCCCCACGGCGTCAACGTAGCGAACCTCCTCGCACGAAAACCGGCTCCGCCCTCGGGCAGGGGAGGGAAGTCTTCGGAATCGCCCCTCGCGTGTCGGCCTCGGGTGGCAGGCTCAAAGGCATGAGCGAGCACACCACACCCCCCACCACCGTCGAGCGCGACTACGTCTCGGTCCGCTTGGTCGGCGGTCCCGCCTGCCTCGCGGGCACGACGCTGGACGGCATCTACACCACCGAGGACTTGGCGCAGCCCGTGGAGGAGCTGGGCACGATGCTGACCGTGCCCGACGGCCGGGACCTGCCCCGGCGCGACGAAGAGACCGAGGACGTCAACCCCCGCGCCTGCTACAGCCCCGTCCCCGACGACCGGGCGGTGTGGCACTTCCGCGGCTTCGTCCCGGCCGAGCGCCACGACCCGTCGCCGGCCTGGTACCTGCGCGAGGCGCTGGCCCGCACCGCGGCCTCGGCCGAGAGCGTGCTCAACGGTCGTCCCGCGCCCGCGTTCGCCTCTGCGGCGGCCGCGGAAGCGTGGCTGGACGAACACCACACCGAGATCGTGGCCGCCATCAGCGCCGCCTACCGTGACAATGACCCCGCCCAGTCTCTGCGCCTGGCCCAGACCCTGGACACGCGCACCCCGCGCGGCCCGCACGCGGAGCAGGAGGAGGAGATCGCCGTCCTGGGACTGACCGCCGCCCGCGCCCTGGGCGACGAGCGCGCGGAGTACGACCGGCTGCTGGTGCTCTCGACCGCACACCGCCGCCGCGGCGAGCACGAGCGGGCCGTCGAACACGGCCAGGAGGCCGTCAGGGTCGCCACTCGGGTGGGGCCCAAGCACGCCGCCCGCGCCGCCCACCACCTAGGGGCGGCGCTCGCATGGAACGGGGACCATGAGGCGGCGCTGCGCCAGTACGGAGTGGTGCTGGCCTACCACGATGGCACCGGCAGCGCCCTGGAGGCCGCGGCGACCAACGGCCGCGCGTGGAGCCTGGCCGAGTCCGGCCGTGCGGAGGAGGCGCTGTCGCCGGCGGAACGCGCGGTGGCGCTGGCCGAGCGACTGGACGACCCCAACACGGTGGCGGCGGCCTTCGACACCCTGGGCGAGGTGCACGCCGCGCGCGGGGAGTGGGAGGAGGCTCTGGCCGCCTACCGGCGGGCGCTGGAGGTCTACGAGGAGATGGGGTACCGGCTGCGGGTGGACCAGGTCCAGGCCAGCATCCGAGAGGTGGAGGAACGCGGGTGATGGCACCTCTCACGGCGGTGCCCCGTCCGGCGCGCAGCCGGGCGGGGCACCGCTGTCTTCGCCTACTTGAGGGCGGCCCATCCGGTCACCAGGCCCGCCGACGCGGCCCGGGCCGCCCGGCACAAGGTCAGCGGCTCGGTGAGCTGCCATCCGACCAGAAGGTGTTCCACCAGGTCGGGGGAACGGGCGCACGGGCGGCCGCGGCCGCCGTGGTCGGCCAGGGCGTGGGTGCACACCTCGGCGGAGCGTCCCGCGTCCGGGCCGGTGGGGTGGGCCAGCGCCATCCGGCTGCCCGCCGGGAGGTAGTCGGCCAGGCCAGAGCACAACGCTTCGAGCTGGCCGTCGTCCAGGTGTTCCAGGGCGTGGCAGGCGAGTACGCCGACCGGCTCGTGCGGGTCCAGCCCGGCGGCCAGGCGCGGGTCGGCGAGGAAGCGGCCGGGGTGGGTCAGGTTGGCGTCCAGGACGGTGACGCCGCTGATGGCCTGCCAGTACGCGCGGGCGTGCACGAGGGCCTGGAGGTCGTCGTCGAGGTAGATCGCCCGGGCCGGCCCGTCGACGGCGGCGGCGAGCCGGTCATGGAGCTGGGGGCGGGTGAGCTCGGGCAGGCCGCACTTGAGCACGAGCATCTGGGCGATGCCCTGGGCGGCGAACGCGGTCACGGCCTGGGTGGCGAAGGCGCCGATGTCGGCGACGCGGTCGAGCAGGTACGGGTCGACGTCGAGCATCCGGTGCGCCACCGCCACGTCCTCGCGGAAGTGGTCCTTGCCCCCGGCCAGGTAGTTGATGATCCGGTCCAGGCTGACGGCGGGGAGCGGGGGCGGGAACGGGATCATCCTCCCGACTCCTTAACGCCTTGGCCGTAGGCGCGGTCGCCCCAGGTGCCGGGGTTTTGGAGCTTGGCCTCCAGGTCGGCGGCGGAGTCCTCCATCAGGGTGGGGGCGGTGTTGTCGTGAATGCGGCGGGTCGCCATCCAGTACGTGCCCAGGCGGCTGCGCCAGATGCGCCACTGCTCCCCGTAGGTCTCCCGCAGGCGCTCCAGTTCCGGGCCCGTTCTGATCATCTCGCTCATGCTGTCCGTGTCCCCCCGTTACGGTGAGATCGGGCCCGCTCGGGCCGTCGGCTGCTCCGTGATCCACAGTCTCAGCGCAGCTCGGACAGCACATCGACACGGTGAGACATCTTCCGACATCTTCATGTCCGGTTCGTGTCCATGTGTGTCGTCCGTGGTCCTACGATGGCCGCATGGCCAACGAACGACTGCGCCGAGCGATGCACCGCGCCGGACTGGAACCCGCCTCCCTGGCGGCCGCCGTCGAGGTGTCCGCCAAGAGCGTCGAACGCTGGATCGGCGGGTCGACCCCCTACGCGCGCACCCGCCACCGGGTGGCTGCGGTCCTGCAGGAGGACGACTCCTACCTGTGGCCCGAGTCCGTGGACCAGGCCTCCCTGCGGGGAGCGGAGCTGGTGGGCACGTGGCCGCGGCGGGCGGAGGTGCCCCGACACCTGTGGATGGAGCTGGTCCGGGGCGCCGAACGCGACATTTGCCTGCTGGCCTACGCCGGGCTGTTCCTGACCGAGGAGCACCCCGAGTGGCTGCCCACCCTGGTCGCCAAGGCCGAAGCGGGTGTGCGGGTGCGGCTGCTGCTGGGCGACCCCGACGGCGTGCAGCTCCCCGCCCGCGACCAGGAGCACCAGATCAGCGGCGGCGTCACCGGCCGGGTGACCTCGGTGATGTCCTACTACCGCCAGCACATGCCCCCGCAGGTGGAGATCCGCCTCCACGACACGCCGCTGTACAACAGCATCTACCGGTTCGACGACGACATGATCCTCAACGTGCACGCCTACGGGCTGCTCGCCGCCTTCACGCCGGTGATGCACCTGCGGCGCATGGACGGCGCGTACTTCCACACGTATGTGGAGTCCTACGAGCGGGTATGGGCTTCGGCGCGACCGATGCCCCGGGAGGAACCGTGAGCCGCGCCACCCGCCGTGTGGACCACTGGCGCGACCCCGACGCGCCCGCGCCAACGAGCCGGAAGACGTCCGCCAGCGTGTTCGTCCAGGACGAGGGCGGGCGGGTGCTAGTGCTCCAGCGCACCGACAACCACCTGTGGACGATCCCCACGGGCGCGGTGAAGAAGGGCGAGTCCGTGGGGCAAGCCGCGGTGCGCGAGTGCCGGGAGGAGACCGGACTCGAGGTCGAGATCGTCGGCCTGGTCGGGGTCTTCTCGACGCCGGACCACGTGATCGCCTACTGGCACGGCGACCGGCTGGACGAGGCGCGTCAGCCCATCAATATCTGCTGCCGCGGCCGCGTGGTCGGCGGCGACCTGGCGCCGGCGCCCGACGAGGCGATCCAGGTGCGGTGGGTGGCGCCGGAGGAACTGGCGGAGCTGCCGATGGCGCCGGCGCTGCGGCAGCGGGTGGAGCACGGCCTGTCGGGCGGGGCGCCCTACATCGCCTGAGAAACACGAAAGGCCGCCCGCCCCTCCTTGGGGGGCGGTTCTGGTGAGGCCGGTGATCGAGTGGTCGGTATTCGCCTCTTTCCGCCCCGTGTAGCCACTTTTGGTCTTTATGGGTGATATGCGACGCCAGGTAAGAACACACGTGCCCTTCGTATCAGTGCTGGTCAGTGGACGATGGCGTCGTCCGAGTTCCCCCACATCGGCCCGGGCTGGGCCAGGAGCCGCTCCAGCGCCGCGGCGCGGGTGGGGGCGGCGGGCGCGACCGGGAGCGGGTCGGGCACGGCCCCTGCCGGGGTGGGCGCGCACCGGCGCCATCCCCGCCCGGCCTGCCACAGGAACCCCAGCACCGCCCCGTCGGGGCCCTGGACCCGGTACAGGCGGGCCCCCTTCTCCGAGGACGGGTCCTCGGTCACGGACACGCGCGCCAACTCGGCCTCGGTGTAGGGGCACAGCGGCCGGGTGGTGGCCCGGCCGCGCAGGCGGCGCCGGGCCCGGGCCTGCTCCCCCAGGGCCGGCGGCGGGAGCGGCGACCACAGATGCGCCCACAGCGCGGCGACGGCGTCCTCGCGGGTGGGCGAGAGCGAGTCCGGCACGGGCCCGGCGGTGGTGTGGGCGGTGAAGCCGCCGTCCTCGGTGCGCTGGAGCCACCCCCAGCAGGTCGCGCGCACGCACACGTCCTCCCTGCCCGGCACCCGGCCGCGGCGCAGCTCCCAGCGCTCCATGTCGCGCTCCCGGATGCCCAGGTCGGTGCGCTCCCCGGTCAGGGAGGCGATGTCCAGCGGGCGCCCGTGGTGGGCGGCGAGCAGCTCGGGCACCGCGTCGGCCAGGTTCGGCTGGGCCGAGAGCGCGTCGGGGGCGGCCTGCTCGGCCGGGGACAGCCGTCCCAGGTCGGCGGCGTCGAGGCGGGCCCGGAACGCCCACCCGGTGTGGAGGTCCCACTCGGCGCGGTCGAGGACGTCGCCCACGTGCTCGCCGTCCACGCGCACACGGTAGTGCACGTACTCGCGGCCGTCGACGACGATCGCGGACCGGGAGAGCACGACCTCCACCGGCTCGGCGGGCACGGCCTCGGGGGCGGGACCGCGGATGTAGGCGGCGTTCGGGTCGAGCAGGTGCGTCACCGCGCCCCGGCGGGTGCGCTCCCCGCGCGGGGCCAGGACCGCGACCGCGCCGAGGGAGCCGTCGGCGGCCGCTTCTGCCGCGCACCACAGGTGCGGATCGATGTCGCCCCGCCACACGAACCCGACCAGGCGGTCGTCCTGGTACACCCGGTACATGCGGGCCGTGCCCAAGTCGTAGGCGTCCGCCTGCGCTGGGGTGAGCAGCTCCAGGCGCACCCCCTCCTCTCGGGCGGGAGCGGGCGGCTCCTCGTGCTCGGGGACGTCGCCGTCGAAGGGCAGCTCGACCGCGCCGCCGGCGGGCGGCTGGGGGCGGGCGCCGGGCAGGTTCGGGGCCGCCTCCGGCATGGACCGCCACGGCGAGGTCCACTCGGTGACCTCGACGACCTCGTCCACCCGGGGCGCCCGGACGCCGCCGCTGGCGTCGTCGCGCCCCCAGCGCACCGCGGGGGCGTACCCCTCGACCCCGTGGGCGGCGGCGTCGATGATCCCGCCGGAGAGCACTCGCACCCGGGCGCGGATGGTCCAGTGCTGGGAGGCGGGACGGGCGCTTCCCCAGACCTGGCGGGCGGTGTAGGCGTCGGGGTCCTCGACGCGCAGCAGGGTGTCGGCGCCCATCTCCCGCACCGCACGCGGTTGGCGGACCTGCGGGTACAGGGTCGCGTAGTCGCCGCGGTGGGCGAGGATGTGTGCGCGCCCGGTCTCGGTGAGCCAGTACCGGCCGTGCGTGTCGTCGTCGACGTAGCCGCGCCCGGTCGTGCCCCGGGCTCGTTCCCGGGTGGCCAGGTGTTCCTGCCAGCGGGCGCCGCCGGTCCACTCGTCGTCGGCCCCGCCCGGTCCGGCGGCCGCGACCTGGACCAGGCGCTCCCACAGCCACGCCGACAGCGGCTTCCACTTCCCACCGGCGCCGACCCGCGCCGGGGTGGGGGGTGCGGTTTCGGCAAGCCCCTCGCCGGGGGTGCCGTTTATGGAACCGGCCCCCTCCGGGGCCTGGTCGGCGGCCGCCGCGCCGAAGCTCTGTGCCCAGGCGGCCGCGACCTCCTCGACCTGGGCGCCGTAGGCCACGCCGAGCGCGTTGCGGACCGCCCCGGCCGCCGGGGGCGGCACCCACGTCGGCGGGAGCACGCCCCTCTCGGCGTCCGCGAGGACGGGCCGCGAACACGCGATCCCGGACCCGGCCGGGATGTGGGCGCGCACCGCCGTGGCGGCCGCGGCGAGGGTGAGGCCGGCGCCCACCCGCAGCCCCGCCAGACCCTCCGGCAGGGAGCCCTCCTCGACCAGGTCGGCCACGGTCGCGCCGACTGCGGCCGCGAGCGCGGCCAGGCGCCCGACTTCGGGGCGTTCCTTGCCGCCCTCGTAGCGGAGGACCTTCTGTCGGGGGGTGCCGACCGCCTCGGCGACCTGGCGCTGGCTGAGCCCGGCGGCCTCGCGTGCGGCTCGGAGCTTCGTCCCGTCGAGTGGGACACCCTGTCCTCGTGCCATGGGTCCATCCTAAACGATGCGCATCGTTTAGGATGTTGCTTTCACGGTTCCGTGCGTGCTGTTTAGGAAAAGACCCAACCGCTGAAGGGGAGTCCGGTTTCGGCCAACGACCCCTACGGGCGAGTGACGCTGGATACCTTTACTCCACGTGTGCCGTCGCGCACGTGGTGGCATGCGAGGAAGGGGCCTGGCGCTCATGGGAAAGCGTGGACAAAAGAAGCGCCCTGCTGGTCAAAAGGCTGGCTCCACTCCCCCTTCTCGACGATCGCCGAAGAGGCGGCGGAGGCAACCGCCGGCCCACGCGCAACCGCGGACCGGCCAGCTGTCGGTCTTCGCCGTCCTCCAAGAGCGCTACTTCCCCGAAGGCAGGGGCGCTTCGCGGCGCATTCGCATGCGGGCGTGGTCGATCTATGTCGCACTGACCCTCCTCGCTGCTCTGGGCGGCTACGCGGGAAACTATGCCTACGATCGGTGGTCTGCAGAGTCTCGACTTCGCGTGCAACGGGCAGCAGAGAGGGACATTAATCAGGAAATTGCTCCGTTCACCGGATTTATCGACTACGACACCACGTTCTTCGAGTCATTCAATATCATCCTGAACCGGCCCCTGACAGCCGAAGAAGGCGAAGAACTCCAGGTCACACCCTTCGAAGAACTCTGGGACTACTTCCGCCCCAAAGGGGGGAGACTGATCCCCTATAGCAGCGGGTCAACACCTGAAAATCCCTTGGGGGGGACCTGGGAGAAAGGGTCGGGCACATGGGGAACGGCTGTGTTCAACATGACCCTCCGTTCTGAGAGCACCTCAATGCTGACCATCCTGGATATGACCCCCGTACCCGTCTCCTGCGAAGATCCGACGGCCGTAACCGTCATCAATCTCCCCCCTCAGGGTACTGAGTACTATTCAGGCGTGGTTGTAAATCTCAACCACAACGATCCGGTTTTTTACAGCACCGACGAGGGGCCCAACAAAGGGAAGCCATTCTTCGAAAATGCGCACATCAACGTTGGAGGCGGAGCGACATCAGGCGGACTCCGAGTGGAGGCCCAGGTGGATGGCCAATCCTGCAAGTGGGAGATCCGGGCAGAGTATGTCGACGCCCAGAACCAACCGGGCGAAGTCATCCTGCGCGACGGTGACAAGCCCTTTTTCGTCGAGGTTGCGCCTAGCCAACCCGAGCAGTATTGGGTGGCGATCCCTCGCGTACCCGATTTTGGGCTGAATTTCATGCCGTGCCACGAAAGGGAACATTCCTATTGTCCGCCCAGACAGTAGGGCCCGTGAGTGATGCGTGCACCCGCTGGCCATGGCCAGCGGACCGGACTTCATTTCCTTAACGACACCCCTCCCTGGGCCACCTCCGCATGGGAGTGACTTTTAGGGAAATCGGACGCCCGAGCGAGCTCCGGGGCTTGAGCAGCAACCGAACGGCCAGTGGCGTTAGCTCGCCGTTGAAGGGGTGCCGTTAACGAACGTGTCACCAGCCGCAAACGCAGCTGAACCTCACCGGTCGGTGGTGAGCACCTCCAGGGCACGGGTCTTGTCCGCCTCCGTGGGCAGGGCGTAGCGGCGGGTGGTGTTGAGGTCGGCGTGGCCCATCAGCTCGGCCACCAGCACAACGTCGACCGGTGCGGTGGCGACCTCGCCGCGGCCGCGCACGAGGTCGGTGCCGAAGGTGTGGCGCAGCACGTGCGGCCCGAACGCCTCGCCGTCGTCGGCCGGCCCGATCCCCGCGGCGGCCCCCAGGGTGGTCACCACGGTGTTGGCGGCGCGGGTGGAGAGCGCGCGGCCGTCGCGGTTACGCACCAGCGGCCCCGCGGCGGGGCGGCCGAGCCCGTCCAGCAGCACCTCCAGGGTGGTGCGCACCTGGGCGTGCAGGGGGACGGTGCGGTCCTTGCCGCCCAGCCGGCCCTTGCCCCGCACCCGCACGCTCCCCTTGCGCGCCGAGAGGCGGAGGTCGGCCACGTCCAGGGCGACGATCTCCGCCACCCGGAGCCCGGCGTAGTAGGCCAGGTGGCAAATGGCCCGGTCGCGGGGCGAAGCGTCGCGGGCCACGGTCCGCAGGAACCGCAACAGCGTGCGCTGGTCCAGGGCGCGGGGCGCGCTCGGGCGGGCCAGGTGTTCACGCACCACCGCCGGGCGGCCTGAGCCGCGCAGGGCGAAGAACGCGTCCACGGCTGCGAGCCGGTTGTTGATGGTGGCCGCGCCCAGGTGGGTGCCCCGCGCGGTGCGGGTGTTCTTCAGGTGCCGGCGCCAGTCGCGCACCGCCCAGTCCCGCGCGGCCGCGTCGGTGAGAGGGTCGCCGTCCAGGGCGCCGGCCTGCCGGGCCTGGGCCAGCCAGAGAAGGAACGCGGCGGCGCTGCGCCGGTACTTGTCCCGGGTGGCCGCGCCCAGGTCGGTGGCAGAAGCCAGGCGGTCGGTGAAGGCGGCGAGCTCGCCCGCCAGATCGTCGGGCAGGTCCACGGGTCGACGGGGCCGCCCGGTCCGCGTGTTTCCAGAAGTGGTTTCGGTGGGCTGCTTCGGGCCGGGGGTCGTGTTTCCAGAAGTCACCCCGGCAGTCTACTTCCGGAAATGCTCGTTTCCAGAAGTGAAGCACTCTCCGCGAAGCGCTGCTGAGGTGGTGCGAGCGCCCGACCGAAGACACCCCGCGCCCCGGGTATTCGCCGTCTTGGGCTCACCTGTCCTCGACACGCCCCCAGTCAGCACCGACAGCAGGGGACGGTTCTCTAGGGTGGCCCTTTTCTGCCACACCTGGCCGTAACCCCTACGCACGCGGAACAATCGCCCTATGGGACATAAGAAGGCCTGGGTGTTGGCCCTGGGCGTGATCGCGTTAGTGCTGGCCGCGTTCTGGCTGGCTCCCAGGGTGCTCCCTGGTCTGGGGTGGGGATTGAACGAGCTCAACCAGGTCGCCGGTATCGCGTCGTTGGCGGTGGCCGTGGCGACCCTGATGGTGGCTTTGTGGCCAGCCCCTCACGAGACCGGTGACGGTGACGTCATCGAACTGGACCGCGTCCGGACCAAGGGAGCGGTCAAAGGCCGAGTCGGCCCCTCCCCCGTCACGGGCGGGAGTCGGATTCGGCTGCGGCGCATCCGTGCCGGGGGCGACGTGATCGGCCAACAGGTCCACCCGCCCACAGAGCCGCCCCAGTGACCCGCCCCGAGAAGGACGCAAACCTCCCCGCCTCCTACATCGATCAGCGGTGGATCAAAGCCGGCGGCGACGTCATCGGCCAGCAGGTCCTTCACCTGCCCCGGCCCGTGGCCGCCGCACTGCACACCCTGCCCCCGCCCCCCACCACACTGGCCGGCCGGGCGCAGGACCTACAGGAGCTACTAGCCGAGCTTGCCCCCACTCCCGCGGAGACCAGGTCCTTTAAAGGCGCTGGGGAGGCCGACCAGGAACAGCAAGAAGTGAACGTCTCAGGTGGGGTGGTGGTCTCCGCTCTGGCCGGGATGGGCGGGGTCGGCAAGACCGCTCTGGCCCTGGCCGCCGGCGCGATCGCCCACCACGAGCAGTGGTTCTGCGCCGAACTGTTCGTGGACCTGCGCGGCTACGCCTCCGGCGCCCAACCCCTAACCGCGGAAGCGGCCCTGGACGTGCTGCTGCGCCAGACGGGGGCGGACCCGAAAGACATCCCGGCGGGGGTGCAGGAGCGGACCTCCTTCTACCGGTCGGCGCTGGCCGCTCTCACCGAGGCCGACGAACGACATCGTCCGGTGCTGGTGGTCGCCGACAATGCCAACTCCACCTCCCAGGTGCGCCCCCTGCTGCCCGGCACCGGCGGGCACCGCCTGGTGGCGACCAGCCGCGGCGGCCTGCACTCCCTGACCGGAGCCCGCCACCTGGACCTGGACATCCTCGGTCTCGAAGCGGCCATCGCACTCCTGACCTCGGATCTAAGCGCCCACACCCCCAAGGACCCGCGCGCCCACGACGATGCGGGACTGGCCCGGTTGGCCCACTTGTGTGGGATGTTGCCGTTGGCGTTGGAGATCGCCGCCGCCTACCTCAAACGCAACCCCCACCTGGCCCCGGACCGGTTGGCCGACCGGCTACAGAACGCCGCCTCCCGAGTGGACAAACTCACCGATCCCGACCGTGACGCCGGGCAGGCGCGGGTACTGCGAGCAGTCTTCGACACCTCCCTGGCCCACCTGCCCCCCGACCAGGCCCGGGTGTTCCTGCTCGTGGCCTCCGCACCGGGACCCACTCTGGGCACCTCAGCGGCCGCGGCCCTGACCGACCTCCCCTTCGATGAGGTCGAGGAGGCGTTGGAGGATTTGGCGGCCGCGCATCTACTCACCCAACCAGCACCCGGCCGGTGGGGAGCCCATGACCTGCTCGCTGACTATGCCCGCACCCACCCCCACCCATCCATCGAACGCGACCAGGCGCTGGCCAGGCTGCTGGACCACTACACCACCACCACCAAAGCGGCCGACACCCACCTGGAGGCCCTGGTCGGACAACCTGTCCCCGATCTCTTTCCCGATCGGGACACGGCCCTGGGATGGTTGGACGCCGAGCGCGCCACTCTGGTGACTGCGGCCCTAGCCGCCCCCACCCTCGGACACACTGCTACCGCCATCGCCCTGGCCCTGCATCTGAGCGGGTACCTAAGCCTCAAGCGACGCTTCGAGGATTGCGAGCAACTCTCGCGCTCCGCTCAGATCGCTGCGCACATCATTGGAGATCAATCAGGAGAGGCATCAGCTTGGGGTGGACTCGGCGTTGCCTTGCTGGAAATGCGCCGGTTTGAGGAGGCGATCGACGCCCACACCCACGCACGCGACATTTATCGTCAGGTGGGAGATTCTCATAATGAGGCAAGAGCTTGGGGCAACCTCGGGCTGGTGTTGGCCGAGATGCGCCGGTTCGAGGAGGCCATCGACGCACTCACGCGTACACGTGACGCCTTTCACCGGTCGGAGAACGGCCGCAACGAGGCGACAGCGTGGAACAACCTCGGGCTGGCACTGACCGGAGCGCGCCGGTTCAAGGAGGCGATCGACGCCCACACCCACGCACGCGACCTCCACCACCACGTGGGAGACCCCGACAGTGAGGCGCTGGCGTGGAACAACCTCGGCGTGGCGCTGCAAAAGGTGGGTAGGTTCGAGGAAGCCATGGACGCCCACACCCACGCACGCGACCTCCACCATCTTATGGAGAACGCTCACGGCGAAGCGGGAGCGTGGAACAACCTCGGCCTGGCGTTCCAAGAGCTGGGTCGGTTCGAGGAGGCGATCGACGCCCACACCCACGCACACGAGGCCTACCACTGGATGGGGGACGCCCACAACGAAGCAACGGCGTGGACCAGCCTCGGCTCGGCGCTACAAGAGGTGGGTCGGTTCGAGGAAGCCATGGACGCCCA